>DASYVT010000159.1 GCA_035936835.1 Candidatus Methylomirabilota bacterium
CGATGATGCCGCCCTTGTAGAGGAACGTGTGCGTGCGCTCGTCCCGCTCGTCCTCGATGACGATCTTGAGGCCCTTGTTGAGAAAGGCCATCTCGCGCAGGCGGTTCGACAGCGTGTCGAAGGAGAACGCGGTTTCCTCGAAAATCTTCGCGTCGGGCTTGAAGCGAATGACCGTACCGTGCTTCGAGGTCCTCTCTCCCGGCGCGAGGTCGCCCTGGGGCGCGCCATACTCGTAGCGCTGCGTCCAGACCTTGCCGCCCCGCCGGCTCTCGAGCTCGAGCCACTCGGAGAGCGCGTTGACCACCGAGATGCCGACGCCGTGCAGGCCCCCCGACACCTTGTACGCGGAGTGCTCGAACTTGCCGCCGGCGTGGAGCACCGTGAGGACCACCTCGGCCGCCGATTTGCCCGTTTCCTTGTGCGTGTCCACCGGGATACCGCGCCCGTTGTCGCCGACCGAGCACGAGCCGTCGGAGTGGAGGATGACCTTGATGCTGTCGCAGTAGCCGCCCATGGCCTCGTCCACGGCGTTGTCCACCGCCTCGTAGACAAGGTGATGGAGTCCGTACGCGCTCGTGTCCCCGATGTACATGGCGGGGCGCTTGCGGACGGCCTCGAGCCCCTCGAGGACCTTGATGTCGCTCGCGGTATAGGTTTCGGCGCTCACGCCGTCCCCCCGACAACTGCGCCCATGGATTCCGCCACGATGCCCCCTTTCACGTCCCACCAGGTCGCGCCGCCCGCCTCGGGCAGCCCCGGCTCCGCGGTCGTCAGAAAGACCTGCCCGCTCCGGGTGGCGTGCCGCAGCACGCGCCCCTGGATGTCGGGATCGAGCTCTGACAGCGCATCGTCGAGCAGCAGGACGGGCGGGCTCCCGACGGCGGCCTCGACCGGCCCGGCCTCGGCCAGGCGCAGCGCCAGCACCAGGAGCCTCTGCTGGCCGCGCGAGCCGAAATTCCGCATGTCGTGACCGTCCAACTCCACCGCGAGATCGTCCCGGTGCGGTCCGACGAGGGTAGACCGCCGGCGCATCTCGTCTTCACGGCGCGCCCCCAGCGCTTCGAGAAACTCCCCTTCCGTCGCCGCCGGGCCGAGCGCGGACCGATACTCGAGTCGGACCGTCTGGTCCGTCCCCGCCAACTCCGGGTAGAGGCCCGCGACTTCGCCCTCGAGGGCGGCCACAGCCTGGCGCCGCCGCGCGAGGATTTCGACTCCAGTCTTCGCCAGCTGCTCGTCCCAGGGATGGATCTGCTCGTACTGCCCACGCTGGAGGAGGAGATTGCGCCGCCCCAGGATCTGCCGGTAGCGATTGCGGGCCGCCGCATGCGCCGGATGGACCTTGGCCGCGAAGCCGTCGAGAAAGTTCCGCCGAGCCTGGGGTCCGCCGGTGAGAATGGCCAGATCCTGCCAGCCGAAGGGGATGGCGCGCGCCCACGGGCACCCCTCGCCCGTCACGACCCACCCGCCGTCCTCGCGCTGCGTGACGCCGCGCCGGATCTCGCGCATGACATTGCCGCGCACCACGGCTCCGCTCAGCGACGCGCCGTCGGCTCCCCAGCGGAGAAGATCCGCAGGCTTTGCGCCGCGGAAGGAGCGTCCCACGAGCAGGAGCCCCATCGCCTCCAGGAGATTGGTTTTCCCCTGGGCGTTGGGTCCGCTCAGGACGTTGAGGCCGGGGGCGGGACTGAAGGAGAGAGAACGATAACTACGGAATTCAGCGATCGTAATCCACTGGATGAGCACCCGATCTCTGCCCCCATGAGAATGTCAAATTCTCATAGGCATGATAACACAGAGCGATCCTTCCTCCTCGAAGCTTTTGACTATTCCAGGGCTCAATCCGTCCTTGAGCTCCATCACGACCTGCTCCGCCCCCTGCGCGCCAAGAGCGTCCAGCACGTAGCGCGAGTTGAATCCGATCGTCATCTCCTCCCCTGCGTACGGCACCTCGATCTGCTCCTCGGCTTCGCCGAAGTCCGGGCTGTAAGCGGTAAGCTTGAGCAGCCCTGGGGAAAGCGTAAACTTCACGGGCTTGGTCCGCTCCTCCGAGAGCACCGACACCCGCCGGAGCGCCGCCGTCAACGCGCCTCGGGAGATCACAATCCGGTGCGGATGCGCCTTCGGAACGACCTGCTCGTAGTTCGGGAACGTGCCCTCGATGAGCCGCGCCATCAAGAGAACGTTGGGCATCTGCAAGATGAACTGGTTCTCGCTGATGGCCACCTGGACGTCCTCGCCGGAGCCGACGATGCGCGCGATCTCTTGCACAGCCTTGCGCGGCACGATGCCCGAGACTGCCGCCCCCACGCTCGCCAACGGTCGCACCGCCAGCGCGAGCCGGTGGCCGTCCGTGGCCACGATCCGGATCTCGCGGTCCTGCACGGCGAAGAGCACCCCATTCAGCGCGTAGCGACTCTCGTCGTGCGAGACCGCGAAGATCGTCTGCGCCAGCATATCCCGCAAGAGCTTGCCGTCGAGCGTGATCCACGCCGCCGCCGCCGCCCCCGTCGCCACGGCCGGGAAATCCGCCGCACTCAAGCCGACCAGCTTGTACGAGGCCCCGCCGCACCGCAGCGCGACCCACGCATTGTCCTGGACCTTGAGGGTGAGCGCCGCGGCCGGCAGCTCCTTGACGATCTCGAGAAGTTTTCGCGCCGAGAGCGTGATCGAGCCGCCCGACGCAACCTTGGCCGGCACCGAGACCCGCGCGCCGACCTCGAGATCGGTTGCGGTCAGCCGCAGCGTCTCCCCTTCGCTCTCGAGGAGCACGTTCGCCAGAATCGGCAAGGTCTGCCGAGGCTCGACCACGTTGTGAACCATCTGGAGACCCTTGAGGAAGGCATCCCGGTCCACATGGACTTCCATATCAATCTCCGTTCTTTAAGGAAGCAAGAGAGAAGACCGTCGTCGTAGTAGGTGTCGTGGCGGTGGACGCTGTGGACGACGTGCAAGAGGCTGATACGCCAGCAGATGGACTATCCGCGACTCGGTGGACAAAGCCGCGCGGGCCATGGGGACGACGGTGGATCACAGGGTAATCCCCTGGGTAAGCGCGTCGATGGTCTGCTTGAGCTTTGGGTCTTCCTGGATCAGGAGCTGAAGCTTGGAGACCGCGTGGATGACCGTCGTGTGGTCTTTACCGCCGAAGGCGCGCCCGATATCGCTGAGCGACGAGTGAGTCAGCTGGCGCGAGAGGTACATGGCGATCTGGCGCGGGAAAGCAACCGATTTGGTGCGGTTCTTGGCTCGCATGTCCGAGAGCTTGATCCCGAAGAACTCGGCGACCTTTCGCTGGATGTGCTCCATGGTAATGACGCGCTCCTCCTCGCCCCAGAGATCGGCCAGGACCTCTTGGGCGAGCTCCACGCTCATGTCGCGGCCGGAGAGCGAGCAGAAAGCGATCATCCGGGTGAGCGAGCCTTCGATCTCCCGGATGTTGGCCTTGATGCGGCTGGCGATGAGGTACGCGACGTCGTCCGGGAGCCGGACCCGCTCGATCTCCGCTTTTTTCTTGAGGATGGCAACCCGCGTCTCGAAGTCGGGCGGCTGGATGTCGGCGATCAGGCCCCACTCGAAGCGGGAGCGGAGGCGCTCCTCGAGGTCGGGGATCTCCTTGGGCGCCGAGTCGGAGGACACGACGATCTGTTTGCGGGCCTCGTAGAGGTCGTTGAACGTGTGGAAGAACTCTTCCTGGGTCCTCTCCTTGCCCGAGATGAACTGGATGTCGTCGATCAGGAGCAGGTCGATGGTGCGGTATTTGGCGCGGAACTCCGCCGTCCTGTCGTAGCGGATGGCGTTGATCAGGTCGTTGGTGAAGCGTTCCGACGAAAGGTAGAGGAGGCGCAGATGAGGGTAGAGCCGGGCGATCTGGTGACCGACCGCGTGGAGGAGGTGGGTCTTGCCCAAACCTACGCCGCCGTAGATGAAGAGCGGGTTGTAGGCGCGCGACGGCAGCTCGGCGACGGCCTGGCAAGCGGCCTGGGCAAACTGGTTCGAGTTGCCGACCACGAACGAGTCGAAGGTGTAGCGGACGGAGAGACCCGGTGCCGCGACGGGCGGCTCGGTTTCATTGGGCTCGGCGGCGCGAGAAGGGGCCTCGCGGTCGATGTCGAGCGAGACGCGCGGGTTGCCGCCGAGGACTTCGCGGGCCGCGGCTTGGAGCGACTCGGTGTGGTGCTGGTGGAGCCAGTCGCGCGTGTACGTGTTCGGCGCGGCGATTTTGATGTGGTCGCCCTCGACGGCCGTCAGCCGGCATGGGCGGAGCCACGAGTCGAGCGCCGCCGGGGGCACCTTGGTCGCCAAGGCGATGAGCATGCGGCTCCACAGGGATTCGAGCATCGCTAAAGTCGCACGGGAACGGGGCTGGAAAGAGTTACACACAGAGTTATCCACAGGTGTGGATAACGGAGGGCGCTACGGTGACCGCGGTGTGCTGCGAGCGAAGCAAGCGAAGCCGGCAGCCTACGTGTCATCTGGTTCGGATGAAAGCGCAGCGGCAACCTCACGTGATGCGAGCCGCTTCCCCGGCGTGTCTCCGGCCATTCCGAAAATCGCGGGAAGCGAGAGGACGGCACGTTACCACACCGCGAAACACGCTCGCAAGAGGGTCCGCACCTTGACTTGCCAAAGGGCGGTCAGTACACTACGCGGGTTCAACGACCGACGGAAGGAGTTCTTCCATGAAACGGACGTACCAGCCGAACAAGCGCCGCCGGAAGAAGACGCACGGCTTCCGGGAGCGGATGAAGACACCGGGCGGGCGGAAGGTCCTCAAGCGCCGCCGCGCGAAGGGACGCAAGCGTCTCACCGTCTAACGGTGCTGTTGTGAGCCGAGCCGTCGGGGCGCTCGGGCTTTCCCGGGATGCTCGCCTCAGGCACACCAGTGAGATCCAAGCGGTCTTTCAACAGGGCCGACGAGAGGAGCGGCGCGCCTTTGTGCTTCTGTGGGTGCCGCGCGGCGGCCCTGCGCGCGCGGGCTTCGCGGTGAGTCGGCAGATCCGGGGCGCCGTCCGCCGCAACCGCGCGCGGCGGAGGCTCCGCGCGGCGTACCGCGGGCTCGGGCCGGCGAAGCTGCGCGGTGTGGACGCGGTCTTCGTGGCGCGCGCATGGGCGCTCGAGGTGCCGCTCGACGAGCTGCGGGATGAGATGGCGAGCGCGCACGCGGCCGCGAGCCGGAACGCTGGCGAATGAGCGTCGGCTCTCGCATCGCCTGCGGGGTCGTGCGGGGATACCAGCTGCTGCTGCGGCCGCTCCTGCCCGCCGCCTGCCGTTTTCAGCCGAGCTGCTCGGAGTACGCGCGCGAGGCGCTGTCCGGCCACGGAGTCATCCGGGGAGGCTGGCTGGTGCTGCGACGTCTCGCGCGATGCCATCCCTTCAATTCGGGCGGTTATGATCCGCCGCCCGATGCGTTGACACGGCCGAGAGAGGGGCGCGAATCTTGAAGAAGACGCGGGCCTGATGGAGAAGCGAGCGATCATTGCAGCGCTGCTGATGGCGGGGCTCCTCATCGCGTACCAGACGTTCTTCATGCACTCGTCTGACACTCCGCCGCCTCCCAAGGCGGAGGCGCCAGGCCCGAAGCCGGTCGCCTCTCCTGCCCCAACCCCGGCGTCGACCCCGGCAGCTGCCGCAGTGCCAGCGCCCGTGCCTGTGGCCGCACTGCCGCCCCGGACGGCTCGGGTGGACGGGCCGCTGTACAAGGCCCAGGTTTCGAGCCGAGGCGGAGACCTGACCGCCTGGGAACTCGACTACCGCGGGCTCAAGCCGATGATCGTGCCGGGCCAGATGGGGCCGAGAGGGATCACCATCGAGCGCGCCGGCCAGCCGCCGCGCATCGTGGATTTTTCGCTGGCCCCCGAGTCCTTGGACCTGGGCCGCGCCGCCGCGCGCGGCGAAATCACGCTCGTGGGAGACGATGGCTTCGGGCTCCGCATCACCGAGACGCTTCGCTTCCGCGCGGACGGCTACGACGTGGAGCGAGTGCTGCGCGTCGAGAACCGGGGCCGCGCCGCGCAGGCCGCGGAGATCGTCATCGGGTGGAGCGCGCCGGTGACGTGGCCGAAGGACGTCACAGAGAAATTCCAGGGGCAGCACCCGACGCGCGTCGTGCGGGCGGTCAATGGACATGCGGTGCACGAGGACATCGCGAAGATCGCGGACCTCGTCGGCGACGGCCAGTGGATCGGCCTCGAGAGCGAATGGTACCTGGCCGCGTTCGTGCCCCAGACGCCTGGATTCAAGCTGGCCGAGGGCAAAATCGGTGACACGGCCCTCGTCGCCGTTCGGGCCGCGCTTCCCACTCTCGAGCCCGGCAAGAGTTGGGACGGGCGGCTGCTCGCCTATATCGGCCCCAAGGAATATGATCGGCTGAAGGCCCTCGGCTTCGGGCTCGAGAAGGCGGTCCATTTCGGCGGCTTCCCCCTGCCCCAGAGCTATGGCGGCCTGCCGATGGAGTGGGTCGCCGTCCCCATCCTATGGCTCTTGCGCTGGTTCAATGGCTATACGCACAACTACGGCGTCGCCATCATCCTGCTCACGGTGCTCACCAAGGTGATCTTCTTCCCGCTGACCATCAAGAGCATGCGCTCGATGAAAGCGATGCAGGCGCTGCAGCCCCAGATCAACGCGCTGCGCTCCAAGTTCAAGAGCGACCCGCAGCGGATCCAGCGCGAAACCATGGAGCTCTACCGGGAGCATCGGGTCAATCCGCTCGGCGGATGCCTGCCGATGGTCGTGCAGATCCCGGTCTTCTACGCCCTCTACGTCGCGCTCTCCGTGGCTGTCGAGATGCAGAACGCCCCGTTCGTCTGCTTCGGCCGGCTCTTCGGTATGGATCTCTGGATCTGCGACCTGGCGGCTCAGGACCCGACGTACGTGCTGCCGATCCTCATGGGCGTGTCCATGTTCGTCCAGCAGAAAATGACGCCCACCATGGGTGATCCACGCCAGGCGAAGATGATGCTGCTCATGCCGGTCGTCTTCACCTTCATGTTCCTCAGTTTGCCCTCGGGGCTGGTCCTCTACTGGACGCTTTCCAACGTGTTCCAGATCGCCCAGCAGCGCTACATGGAGCGCGGCGGAGCGCCCGCCAAGCCCGGCGCGCGCGCGCAGAAGAAGGCGTGAGCCTGGCGCTGGCCGCGGGGCCGCCCCAGTAGCCGCGTGGCCCGCACGGCGACCGACTCCCTCGAGCAACTCTTCAAGGCCTTCCCTGCTCTCCTGGGCAGAGCCGCGACGCCGGTGGAGCGCAACGCCTTCGGGCGCTACGCCGATCTGCTGATCCTCTGGAACCGAACGCATCACCTCACGGCGCTCAAGACGCGAGCGGCGATCGGGCGAGGGCTCTTTCTCGACTCGCTGCTCTTCAGGGCGTTCTTGCCTCGGGGGCCGCTTCGAGTCCTGGACATCGGAGCGGGAGCGGGGATTCCGGGCGTCCCCCTTCGTTTGGTGGAGCCGGGCTTGTCGCTCACTCTTGTCGAATCGAAGCGCAAACCGGTGTCCTTTCTCCATGCTCTTACACGTGAACTCGGCATGGCGGACATCGTGGTGCGCCATGGGAGAGCCGAGGATATAGTAATAGAAGTACCTGAATTAGAAGGAGAATTTGACTTTGTACTGACCAGATCGGTAGGTCTTGGAACGGACTTGATCGATACCGCGATGACCTACTTGAGACCCGGGGGCAGCTTCCTTGCCTCGGGCCCTCCAGTTGTTGGTGGTGCCCTGTCGAAGGGCATGTGGAAGGGCCAGTCGGAGTGGAAGAGGGCCGAGTTTCCCAAGATAGGCGTGTCTAGAATGTTCTTTATGGTGACAAAGGGCGATTGATTCTCATTGATGGCTTCGTTATTGTTCCACGTGGAACGAGGATTGGGTTGTTTCACGTGGAACACCGCCGGGGGAGCTCTTGGGCAGGATCATCGCGACAGCGAATCAAAAAGGCGGAGTGGGGAAGACGACTACCGCTGTGAACCTTGCCGCTGGACTCGGTCTGGCAGAGCGGCGGACCCTTCTCATTGACCTTGATCCCCAGGGCAATGCTACGACGGGGCTGGGTGTTGACAAGACCGGGCTTCAGAGGACCATCTACCACGTCCTCCTTGAAGGGGTGCGGATCGAGGACGCCAGAATCAGGACAGATCTAGTGTTTCTCGACCTGGTACCCTCCGACATCGACCTCGTGGGGGCCGAGATCGAGCTGGTAGCGACGGATGACCGCGAGAGCCGGCTGAAGCAGGCTCTGGCACCCGTCAAGGAAAGCTATGATTTCATCATCATCGACTGCCCCCCTTCCCTGGGCCTGCTCACCCTCAATGCCCTGACCGCAGCTGACCGGGCCTTAGTGCCGCTCCAGTGTGAGTACTATTCGATGGAAGGCTTGGCCCATATCCTTCGCACTATCGGGCTAGTCAAGGAGAAGCTCAATCCGAAGCTTGAGATCGAAGGGGTCGTTCTCACCATGTTCGACGGCCGAACAAGTCTGGCAGCCCAGGTGAAGAGCGAGGTCCAAGGGCATCTGCGGAGCCAGGTCATGCAGACGATAATCCCGAGGAACATACGGATCACCGAGGCGCCAAGCCACGGCAAGCCGATCATGCTTTACGATCTCCGCTCCCCGGGCTCAACAGCCTATCTCGAGTTGACCAAGGAGGTTCTTGCCCATGAAGGCTAAACATGGCTTGGGACGAGGCCTCGGAGCTCTCCTGCCCTCCTCCCCTGCCCCGGCCGTTGAGACAGGAGCGTCTAGGGTCCAGGAACTGCCGATCGACAGCCTAGTCGCCAATCCAAGACAGCCAAGAAAAGCCTTTGATGATAATAGTTTACGTGATCTCTCGCAGTCACTGAAGCGCTCCGGCGTACTCCAACCTTTGGTTGTAAGGCGTCGTGGTCAGCAATTTGAGATCGTCGTCGGCGAACGGAGATGGAGGGCCGCAAAAATGGCCGGGTTGACTTACCTCCCGGCCGTTGTCCGTGAGGCCACCGATGCTGAAACGCTTGAGCTGGCACTCGTCGAGAATCTACTGCGCGAAGATCTTAACCCGATGGAAGAGGCGGAAGCCTATCAGCGTCTCCTCACCGAGTTCGCGTGGACGCAGGAAGAGCTCGGCCAGCGCGTCGGTAAGGACCGCAGCAGCGTGGCCAATTGCCTGCGCCTGCTCAAGCTCCCCGAGCTGATACAGGCCGATCTTCGCGCGGGGCGGCTGACCATGGGCCACGCGCGCGCCCTCCTCTCGCTCGCCTCCCCTGCCGAGCAGCTCAAGCTCCGCGAGGAGATCCTCGCCCACTCCTGGTCGGTCCGCGCGACCGAGGAGGGCGTCCAGCGCAAGCAGCGCCAGGCGCCGCGCCGCGCCGGGCGCCGTTCGGCGGAGCTCGCCGCCCTCGAGGATTCGCTGCGGGAGACCCTCGCCACGCGCGTGCGGCTGGTCGGAAGCGAGCGCGCCGGGCGCATCGAGATCACGTACACCTCGGCCGAGGACCTCGAGCGCCTGACCGAGCTGATCACCGGCCGCCGCGGGTAGATCGCGTAGACTGGATTCATGGCCGAGCGCATCGTCGTCGGACTCTCGGGAGGCGTCGACTCCTCCGTCGCAGCCGCGGTCCTCGTCGAGCAGGGCGTTGACGTGGTGGGTGTCACGCTGCGCGTGTGGCCGTGGCAGCCGGCCACGGAGGCCTCTCAGCGCTTCGGCAGCTGCTGCTCGCCCGCGACGGTGGACGACGCGCGCCAGGTCGCGCGCCGGCTCGGCATCCCCTATTACCTGCTGAACAGTGAGGCGGAGTTCGACCGCACAGTGATCGACGACTTTGCGCGAGAGTACGCGGCGGGCCGGACGCCCGTGCCGTGCACCGTCTGCAACCGGGAGGTCAAGTTCGGCTCGCTCCTCGCGCGCGCCCGCGCCTGGGACGCGGTGGCGGTCGCGACGGGGCACTACGCGCGGATCACGCGTGATCCGGCGACGGGCCGCCATCTTCTCTGGCGCGGTGTCGACACCCAGAAGGACCAATCGGATTTTCTCTGGCCGCTCTCGCAGTCCCAGCTCGGCGCCGCGCGCTTTCCCGTCGGCGACCTCACGAAGGCGGAGGTACGCGACCGCGCGCGAGCGTTGGGACTCGTCACCGCCGACAAGCCTGAGAGTCAGGAGATCTGTTTCATCCCGGACGACGACTATCGGGGTTTTCTCCGTCGCCGAATCCCGCAGGCCTTCAGACCAGGCCCGATCGTGGATGGAGGCGGCCGCGTGCTCGGTCAGCACGAGGGGCTGGCGGCGTTTACGGTTGGCCAGCGCCGCGGCCTGGGGCTCGCGACTGGGCGCACGCTCTACGTCACTGCGCTCGATCCGGCCCGCAACGCAGTCGTGGTGGGCGAGGCGCGGGAGGTCGAGGTGGACACGCTCGTGGCCGAGCAGGTCAATTGGATCGCCATCGATGGGCTCGAGGGCCCGCTCGAGGTGACGGCGCAGATTCGCCACCGCCACAAGCCCGCTCCCGCGACCATCCGGCCAAGCGGGCAGGGGGTCGAGGTGCGATTCGAGGCGCCACAGTGGGCGCCGGCGCCGGGTCAATCGGTCGTCTTCTACCAGGGCGACCTCGTCGTGGGCGGCGGTGTCATCGCGGCCCGAAGCCACGAAGCCGCTTGACAGTTTTCCTCTCGGCGTGATACACGTCTAGCGTTTGTCCCTTATTTCACAACATCTCGCAGCCGGAGAATTCACGATGCGTCGTAGTTTAGCCTTCGCATGCTCTTGGGCCATCGCATGCGTCCTCGCGGGTCTCGTGCCCTCCGTGGCTTTCGCCTCAGGCGGGGGAGAGGGCGGGCTCATCAGCCTGGACAAATCCCTCATCATCCAGGCCGTCAACTTCCTCATCCTGCTTATCCTATTGACCAAGCTGCTCTACAAGCCGCTCCTGGCGAAGATGGACGAGCGCACCCAGGTCATCCAGAGATCGCTCGACGAAGCCCAGGCGGCGCGGGCCGAGGCCCGGAAGGAGCGGGACGAATTCGCCGCGAAGATCCAGGCCGTGCACGCCGAGGCGCAGGGCATCCGCGCCACGGCCCTCAAGGACGCAGCCGACGAGCAGCGGCGCCTGGTCGATGCGGCGCGGGCCGAGGCGGCAGGCCTCGTCGCGAGCGCGCGGCAGGAAATGGACCAGGACGTCCGCCGCGCGCGTCAGGAGCTTCGCCAGGAGGTTGCCGATCTCGCCATTGCGGTCTCCGAGCGGCTCATCAAGAAGAGCCTCAACGACGCCGATCACCGCCGCGTCGTCGACGACGCCATCGCTCGCATGGGCCAGAAGAACTAGCTCCGATGCGCGCCCAGGAGGGAACCGCCCGCCGCTACGCGAAGGCGCTGCACGCGGCGGCTGCCGAAGCCGGGGCAGGGGAGGCCGCGGGGCGTGAGCTCGCCGCCCTTCTCGACGTTCTCCAGGCCAACCGCCAGGCCGTCGACGTGCTCGCCCGGCCGTGGATCAAGCCGGGGGACCGTCGCGCGGCCGCCCTGACGCTCGCCCAGCAGGCGGGGTGCGGCAAGCTCGTCCAGGACTTCGTGGCGCTCGTCGCCGAGCGCGGCCGCCTGGACCACCTGGCGGCCATCGTTACCGCCTATCAAGACCTCGCGGACGCCGCACTCGGCCGGGTTCGCGCCCAGGTCAGGACGGCCGTGGCGCTGACCGATGCCGAGAAGGACCGGCTCGCCCGGCGCCTCCAGACTGAGCTCGGCAAGCAGATCATCCTCGAGGAAACCGTGGACACGAATCTCCTGGGCGGCTTTGTCGCCCGGGTCGGCAGTCTCATTCTCGACGGCAGTCTCGACGGGCAGCTCGCGCGCATGCGCGAGCGGCTGGTGAGGGGATAGCATGATCAAGGCGGAAGAGATCAGCGAGATCATCAAGCGGCAGCTCCAGGGCTACGAGGCCGAGGTCGACTTCAAGGAAGCCGGCCGCGTCATCGAGGTGGGCGACGGCATCGCCCGCATCTACGGACTCCAGGGCGCCATGGCCGGCGAGCTGCTCCAGTTCCCGGGCGACGTCTTCGGTCTCGTGCTGAACCTCGAAGAGGACAACGTCGGCGCCGTGCTGCTCGGCTCCGACATCCTCATCAAGGAAGGCGACACCGTCACGCGCACGAAGCGCATCGCCCAGGTGCCCGTCGGCGAGGCGCTGACCGGCCGCGTCGTCGACGCCCTCGGCCAGCCTGTGGACGGCAAGGGCCCGATCGCGTCCGAGGAATTCCGGCCGCTCGAGCGCTACGCCCCGGGCGTCGTTGACCGGGCCGGCGTCAAGCAGCCGCTCCAGACGGGACTGAAGGCCATCGATGCCATGATCCCGATCGGGCGCGGCCAGCGCGAGCTCATCATCGGCGACCGCGGGACGGGCAAGACCGCCATCGGCGTGGATACGATCATCAACCAGAAGGGGCAGGACGTCTTCTGCTTCTACGTCGCGATCGGCCAGAAGCGCTCCACCGTCGCACAGGTCGTGAAAGTTCTCGAGGACACGGGCGCCATGGCCTTCACCACCGTCGTCGTGGCCTCGGCGTCGGAGCCGGCGGCACTGCAGTACCTCGCGCCGTACACGGGTTGCGCCATGGCGGAGTTCTTCCGGGACTCGGGCCGCCACGCGCTGTGCATCTACGACGATCTCTCCAAGCACGCCACGGCCTACCGGCAGATGTCGCTACTGCTGCGCCGGCCGCCGGGACGCGAGGCATACCCGGGCGACGTCTTCTATCTCCACTCGCGGCTTCTCGAGCGCGCCGCGAAGCTCAACGACCAGCTGGGCGGCGGGTCGCTGACGGCGCTGCCGATCATCGAGACGCAGCTGGGAGACGTCTCGGCCTACATCCCGACCAACGTCATCTCGATCACGGATGGCCAGATCTACCTCGAGTCCGATCTGTTCTACTCGGGCATCCGGCCCGCCGTGAACGTGGGCCTGTCGGTCTCGCGCGTCGGCGGCTCGGCGCAGATCAAGGCCATGCGCCAGATCGCGGGCAAGCTCCGCCTCGACCTCGCCCAGTACCGCGAGCTCGCGGCCTTCGCGCAGTTCGGCTCCGACCTCGACAAGGCGACGCTCCAGCAGCTGGCCCGCGGCGGGCGCATGGTGGAGCTGCTCAAGCAGGGGCAGTACGCCCCGCTGCCGATCGAGAGACAGATCGCCATCATCTTCGCCGGCGGCCAGGGCCTCATGGACGACCTGCCGATCGAGCAGGTGCGGCCCTTCGAGGAGTTCCTCTACCCGCACCTCGAGCGCAAGCACCCGAAGCTCCTGCCCGACATTGCCAACAAGAAGGAGCTGACGGACGAGCTCCGAGACGCGCTGACGGCAGCGATCAACGAGGCGAAGGCGGAGTTCATCGTCGCGCGGGGCATCAAGGCGGCGTAAGGCTTCCGACCCATGGCGACGCTCCGGGACATCCAGCGGCGGATCCGATCCGTCCAGTCGACGCAGAAGATCACGAAGGCCATGAAGCTCGTGGCCGCGTCGAAGTTTCGCCGCGCGCAGGAGCGCATCCTCGCGGCGCGCCCGTACGCGACGAAGATGCGTGAGCTCCTCGGAGGGCTCGCCGGTCACTCCGGAGACGAGACCCATCCGCTGCTCGCGCGTCGCGATACGGGGCGCAAGCGGTTGGTCATCATCACGGCGGACAAGGGGCTGTGCGGCGCTTTCAATTCCAACATCCTCCGCGAGTCGCTGCGCTTCCTGCGCGGGGCGGGGGAGGCTTCGGTGACGCTCGTCGTGGTGGGCAAGAAGGCCCGCGACTTCTACCGCCGCCGCCAGTTCACGGTCAAGTCCGAGATGCTGGGGTTCTTCGACCGGCTGGCCTATTCCCACGCCCAGGAGTTGGCGGGCGGGCTCATGCAGGACTACCTCGCGGAGGAGGTGGACGAGGTTCACCTCCTGTACAACGAGTTCCGCTCGGTCGCCGTGCAGCGCCCCGTGCGCCAACAGCTCCTGCCGATCGAGGCCGAGGATGGCGGCGGCGAGGCCGCGGGGCCGCAGGAAGAGTATCTCTACGAGCCGGGCCCCGAGGCCATCCTGGCCTCGCTCCTGCCGCGCCACGTGACCACGCAGGTCTACCGGGCGCTCATGGAGTCGGTGGCCGGCGAGTACGGCGCGCGCATGACGGCTATGGAGTCCGCGACCAAGAATGCCCGTGAGATGATCAATATCCTGACCATTCAGTACAACAAGGCCCGCCAGGAGCGCATCACCAAGGAGCTCCTGGATATCGTCGGCGGGGCGGAAGCCCTTCGCCAGTCAGTCGAAGCGTAGCGAGAAGCAGAGAAAGGATCGGTCATGAGCCAAGGCAAGATCGTCCAGGTCATCGGCCCGGTGGTCGACGTCGAGTTCGAGCCCGGCAAGCTGCCGGCCATCTACAACGCGCTCGAGGTGCCCAATGCGGGCAGCACCGACGTCTTCGCATACTCGGCCAAGCTCGTTCTCGAGGTGGCGCTGCACCTGGGCGAAGGCCGTGTTCGCGCCGTCGCCATGGCGGCGACAGACGGGCTGACGCGCGGTATGCCGGTCAACGACACGGGGCAGCCGATCACGATTCCCGTGGGCAAGGAGACGCTCGGCCGGATCATCAACATCACGGGTGAAGCCGTGGACAAGGCCGGGCCGCTCACGGCGACCAAGACGCTGCCGATCCACCGGCCGGCGCCCTCGTTCGAGCAGCAGTCGACCAAGGTCGAGATGTTCGAGACCGGCATCAAGGTCGTGGACTTGCTCGAGCCGTACACGAAGGGCGGTAAGACGGGCCTCTTCGGCGGCGCCGGCGTCGGCAAGACGATCATCATCATGGAGCTCATCAACAACATCGCGAAACAGCACGGCGGCATCTCGGTCTTCGCCGGGGTAGGGGAGCGCACCCGCGAGGGTAACGACCTCTATCACGAGATGAAGGAATCGGGTGTCATCGAGAAGACGGCGCTCATTTTTGGCCAGATGACCGAGCCGCCCGGCTCGCGCCTGCGCGTGGCGCTCACCGGCGTGACATCTGCCGAGTACTTCCGCGACGAGGAGGGGCAGGACGTCCTCCTCTTCATCGACAACATCTTTCGCTTCACCCAGGCGGGCTCCGAAGTCTCCGCGCTCCTCGGCCGCATGCCCTCGGCCGTCGGCTACCAGCCGACCCTCGGCACCGAGATGGGCGCGCTCCAGGAGCGGATCACGTCGACCAAGAAGGGCTCCATCACCTCGGTGCAGGCGATCTACGTGCCGGCCGACGACATCACCGACCCGGCGCCCGCGGCGGCGTTCGCCCACCTGGACGCGACGACGGTGCTCTCGCGCCAGATCGCCGAGCTGGGGATCTACCCCGCGGTCGATCCGCTGGCCTCGACCTCGCGGATCCTCGACCCGGTCATCCTGGGCGCCGAGCACTACGCAATCGCCCGCGCCGTGCAGTCGATACTCCAGCGCTACAAGGACCTCCAGGACATCATCGCCATCCTCGGCATGGAAGAGCTCTCCGACGAGGACAAGCTCACCGTGTCGCGCGCCCGCAAGATCCAGCGCTTCCTCTCGCAGCCCTTGCACGTGGCCGAGGCTTTCACCGGCCAGCCGGGGCGCTACGTCAAGCTCGCCGACACGATCCAGGGCTTCAAGGAGATCGTGGACGGCCTCTGCGACGACCTGCCCGAGCAGGCCTTCTACCTGGTCGGCGGCATCGAGGAAGCGCGCGAGAAGGCCCGCAAGATGGCCGAAGTAAAATGATGTCGTTCGAGCTGAGACGCTGCCGACGAGCCGCAGGCGAGGCAGTTCGAGCTGAGCGGCGAAGCCGTGAGGCGAGGCCCGAGTGGATCAGCGGCGAGGCGAGGGCTGAGTAGAATGCTCTTCGAGCTTGCGACTCCGACGCGGATGCTCGTCACCGCCGAGGTTGACGAGGTTGTCGCGCCCGGCGTCGAGGGTTACTTTGGCGTCCTGCCCGGGCACGCGGCCTTCCTGACCACCCTGGCTCCCGGAGAGGTGGTCTATCGCAGCGGCCAGCAAGAGCACCACCTGTCCGTGGCGGGCGGGTTCGCCGAGGTGCGCCCCGAGCGCGTGATTATCCTGGCCGAGCACGCGGAGCGGCCGGAGGAGATCGACCGGGAGCGTGCCGAGCGCGCCCGCCAGCGCGCCGAGATGCGCCTGCAGGGCAAGGGCCCCGACGGCTCTGCGGCGGAGATCGATTTCGCCCGCGCGCTGGCGGCCCTGGCCCGCGCCCTGACGCGCCTGCTCGTGGCTTCGCGCTCCTCCCAGCCGCAGTAGCCGCATGCCCCGCGGGCGGGGCAGCCGGAACGTCGGACCGCCCAGTTCCTGAGGCACAAGCGGCGCCCGCCGCTACGCAACCCTCCGCCGCATAACGATCTCGGTCATGGCATGCCGCTCGCAGTTCAACGCGGCCATGACGACCATCCTGGTAGTGGACGACGAGCCCTCCATCGTGGAACTGGTGCGCTTTACGCTCGAAGACGCCGACGTACGGGTGGTCGAGGCCTCGGACGGCGCCGAGGCGCTCATCCTCGCGCGCCGGATCAAGCCGGACCTGGTGTTCCTCGACGTGCAGATGCCGCGGCTCGACGGCCTCGAGGTATGCCGGCAGCTCAGGCGTGAGCCCGCCTTCGCGCGCACGCCCATCATCATGCTCACGGCCGCCGGCCAGCAGGCAGACCGAACCCGCGGCCTCGGCGCCGGCGCCGACGAATACCTGACCAAGCCGTTCTCGCCGCTGGCGCTCCTGGCTCTCGTCGAGGCGCTGCTGCCGGAGACGCGGTCGTGGCGGCCGACGTAGCGCTGTCGCAGGCCCTGGCCTACGCGCGCGACCTCAAGAATCTCTACGAGGTGGCGCGGGTGCGCGAGGAGGAGACGGTGCGCGCCCACGACAAGCTCCGCGCCGCCTACCAGCAGTCGCTCGCCTACGCCGTCGATCTCAAGAAGACCCACCGGCGGCTGCAGCGTTCCATCCTCCAAAGCCTGCTCGGGCTGGCCAACGCGCTCGAGGCCAAGGACGAGTACACGCGCGGACACTCGGACCGCGTGGCGGCGCTGGCGCGCCGGCTCGCGCTCGAAGCGGGGTTGACCGTGCGGCAGGCGGAAGTGATCGCCCAGTCCGGTCTGCTCCACGACCTGGGCAAGATCGGCGTGCCGGAGCAAATCCTCAGGAAACCCGGGCCACTCTCCGAGGAGGAATGGGCCGTCATGCGGCGGCACCCGCTCACGGGATCCCAGATCGTGGCGCCGCTCGAGTCCTTCGCGGAGGGTGCCCTCATCGTCCGCCATCACCACGAGCGCGAGGACGGCAGCGGCTATCCCGACGGGCTTTCCGGCGAGACGATACCCCTCGGCGCGCGCGTTGTCGCCGTGGTCGACGTCTACGACGCGCTTACTTCCAAGCGGCCGTACCGGCGCGCCCTGACGCACGCCGAGGCCCTCGAGCGGCTCGCGGCCGAGGCGGGGCGTACGCTCGACGCCCGGCTCACGAGGCTCTTCATCGACATGGTCGCTCATGCGCCTCCTGACTGGCCCGTTCGAGACTGAGCGCGCGGCGCGCGCGCCGTCGATCGCGCGCCCGCTCGCCGTGGTCGCCGCCACGGCGGCGCTGGGCGCAGGCGCGGGCCTGGCGGCCGAGACTGGGCTTGGCGCGGCGGGCGGGATCGGCCATGCGCTCGCCAGCGCGTCGCTTCATGCGGGATTTCTCGCCGCCGGGTGGGTGGTGGCACTCGACGGACGGGAGGGCTGGCGCGGACCGGCGCTCCGCGAGGCGGCGGCGCTCGTCCTGGCCGCGCTGGCTGCCCGGGTCTCGCTCGCGGGCGCGCTGGCGTATCTGCTCGTGCCGCTCGTCCTCGCCCGTGACGCCGGCGCGTGGCGCCGTAGTCTCGAGCGGATCGGTTGGCGCCTACCTTGCGCACCGCGCGCCATCCTCCTGGGAACGGCGGCGGGGACCTTCCTCGGGCTTCACCTGCTCATCGCCGCTTCGCTGACGCTGGGGTACGCGGTCTCCGTGCCCGACGGAGGCCGCTACCTGACGGCGCTCGCCTACGACGTCGGGGTCAATGCGCTCACGGCCGAGTGGCTCTTCCGCGGCGCGATCTTCTCGGCGCTTTGGCGGCGGTGGAGCTTCTGGCCCGCCGCCGTGGTCTCTACCGCGTGCGCGCTTGTGCGCTATCTCCTCGACCCCGCGCTGCCTCAGGCGATCGAGGCCATGGCCGGCGCGACCTTCTACCTGTCGCTTCTGGGTCTCGCCTGCTGCG
The DNA here is from genome assembly GCA_035936835.1 of Candidatus Methylomirabilota bacterium. Taxonomy (NCBI): domain Bacteria; phylum Methylomirabilota (SeqCode); species Candidatus Methylomirabilota bacterium. The sequence continues at coordinate 18,225 of DASYVT010000159.1, forward strand.
CGCTACGCGCGTGGAGCGGCAGCCTCGTGCCCGGCTACTTCGCCACGGTCGCCTTCTTCGCCGCCTACCGGACGCTCTTCGTGTGATCGCGGGTCCGCTCGCGCTGGTGGCGCTGATCGCTGCGGCCATCGTCGCAGTGGCAGGCGACGACGGATCGCCGCTGCGCCACCTCTATCTGCTTCCGGCGCTCTGGGCCGCATGGGCCCGAGGCGCTCACGGCGGCGCGCTGGTCGGGCTCCTGGCCGGGTTCCTCCAGGCGCCCTTGATCTTTCCCCTGATCGAGCGGGCCGGCCTGTCGAGACCCGTGGTAGACGGTCTCGTCTCGCTCACCATCCCGCTCGCGATGGGGCTGACCGTGGGCCGGCTGGTCGATCAATCGCGCGGCCGCGGGGCCCAGCTCCGCGCCCTCCTCGAGATCCAGCGGAGCCTGGCCGTCGAGACGGCCTTCGGCGCGCGGCTGGCCCAGGTCGCAGCCCTCACGCGTCGGGCCCTCGGCGTGGACAGGGTGAGGCTCCTCCTGGATGCAGGAGACGGCGCCCCGCTGACCGCGAGCGCCCCCGACGCATCGCAGCCCGCGGACAGCCCCTCGAGCGGTTCGGCGACGCCCTGCCGGCGGCTCGTCCTGCCGCTCGACGCAGGAGACGGTCCGGTGGGCACGCTCGCCATCGAGCGAAACGGGGATCTTGGAGTCGCCACCCGCGGCGCCGCGCAGGCGCTGGCGCTCCACGTGGCGCTGGCGGTCGAGAACGCGCGGCTGACGGAGCGCCAGCGGCGATTCGCGGAGGAGCTCGAGGGCAAAGTCGCGCGGGCCACGCAACGGCTGCGCGAGATCGATCAGGCCAAGAGCGAGTTTCTCTCGGAGGTCTCGCACGAGCTTCGCACGCCGCTGACCGCGCTCCAGGGATTCAGCGAGCTGCTCCTCGCCCGCGACGTGCCGCCCGACCGCGCGCGTCGCTATCTCCACCACGTCCAGACCGAGTCGCAGCGCCTTGGGCGCATCGTCGCCGATCTCCTCGACCTCTCCCGCATCGAGTCCGGCCGCGGGCTCTCGCTGCGCCGCGAGCCGTTCGATCTTCGCGAGCTCGTCGAGTGCAATGTCGAGGTCTTCGCGTGCCAGCACGCGCTCCATCGCTTCGACTTGAGCGTGGCCGCGTCGCTGCCGCCGCTCTGCGCCGACCGCGATGCGGTGGACCGGATGCTCAAGAACCTCCTGTCCAATGCCGTCAAGTACTCACCGCGCGGCGGCCGCGTCCTCGTGCAGGCAAGACCCGCGGCGGATCGGCCGGGCCTGGTCGAGCTTGCCGTCGAAGACGATGGTGTCGGCATCCCGGCCGAGGCCCTGCCTCGCATCTTCGAGCCCTACGTGCGGATCGCCCATCCCGAGACGTCGGCGGCCCCCGGGCTTGGCCTCGGGTTGAGTCTCGTTCGGGCCTTGGCCCACGCCCATGGGGGGCTTGTTGAGGTCGAGAGCCTGCCGGGAAAGGGCTCGCGGTTCCGAGTGCTTCTGCCGGCCTGAAAAGCCCGGATTTGGCCGAGTTTTCGGCCAGTTCGCTTGACACCCTCCAAGCCCTGCGTGTAGTCTCAAGCGGGTCCATGGCTAGGCGTGACGAGATCGCGGGAAGGATGGCGGAGGCCGTCGTGAAGCGGCTGGTCACCCGGAAGCTCGCCGATATCAAGGACGAGCCCCGGGCCCGGGATGTGGTCCGCCACATCCTGTCCGAGAACTTCCTGGCCGAGGAGAAGATCGAGGCCGAGGTCAAGGCCCTGCTCCTCGAAAACGCCAAGCTGATCAAGGACTCTGCCTCCGACTACAAGCGCCTCGTCACCCTGGCCAAGACCAAGCTCTCCCGCGAGCGAGGGTTCATCCTGTGATGCGGATGAGCCGCGAGCGTCTCTTCGGCTTGGCCGAGCGCATCCTCACTGACCTCGCGGCCGTCGAGGGCGTCGTCATCCGGCAGATCGCCGACGAAAAGGTCCGCACACACCTGAGGACCGAGATCTTCCGGGTGCTCGAGGACGAGGGCCGCCTCGAGGAGACGGTGGACCAGGAGGTCCGGAAGACGCTCGGCAGCTATTCTCGCCCCGCCCCTGAAGGCAGCGCCGAGTGGGAGGTGCTGTACAACAAGACGCGCGACGAGGTGTACAAGCGGAGGCTCAGGCTGTGAAGCGCATAGTGGTCGGGCTCTCGGGCGCCTCCGGTGCGATCTACGGCATCCGCTTCCTCGAGCTACTGCGCGCGCTGCCCGACGTGGAGACGCATCTGGTCGTGTCCGAAGCCGCCAAGCGCACCATCGTGGAGGAGACCGACTGGGCGGTGAAGGACGTCGAGGCTCTGGCCACGCGCCGCTACGACAACAAGGACATCGGCGCGGCCATTGCCTCGGGCTCATTCAAGACCGACGGCATGGTCATCGTGCCGTGCAGCGTCAAAGCGGCGGCCTCCGTTGCCCACTGCTTAGCAGACAACCTGCTGACGCGCGCGGCGGACGTGACGCTCAAGGAGGGGCGCCCGCTCATCCTGGTGGTGCGCGAGACGCCGCTTCACCTGGGCCACTTGCGCGTTCTGACGGCGCTCGCGGAGATGGGGGCGGTCATCTTGCCGCCCATGCCCGCCTTCTACAACCGGCCCAAGCAGATCGAGGACCTCGTGGATCACACGCTGGCGCGCGTCCTCGACAGGCTCGGCCTGCCACAGCAACTGGTCACGGAGTGGCAGGGTACCAACCGGCGCATCGACCCGCCGCAGCGCGGGTGAGCGGCATCGCCTCCGGCGGCGCCCGCGTGCCTGCGGCCGCGCTCGATCTCTCCATCGTGGTCCCGGTCTACAACGAAGAGGAGAACCTGCCGCTCCTCTGGCCTGAGATCCGCGAAGTCCTCGCTCCGACAAAGCTCAGCTACGAGGTCATCTTCGTCGATGACGGCAGCCGGGACCGGAGCGCGGAGATCGTGCGGGCCTTCCACGAGCAGGATCCGCGGGCGCGCCTCGTGCGGCTCAAGGCCAACGCCGGCGAGACCGCTGCGACCGACGCCGGCTTCAAATCCGTGCGCGGCCGATGGGTCGTGGTCATGGACGCCGACCTCCAGAACGACCCGCACGATATTCCGGGCATGCTCGCGCAGCTGGACCAGTGGGACGCGGTGACGGGCTGGCGGGTCAACCGGGGCACCGGTGACTCGTGGGTCCGCCGCGCGTCGTCACGCGTGGCCAACAGGGTCCGTAACGCGCTCACCGAGGAGACGGTCCAGGACAGCGGGTGCACCTTCCGCGCCTTCAGGCGCGAGTGTCTGCGCGACTTGGTCCTCTACAAAGGCTTCCACCGCTTCGTCCCGACGCTCCTCAAGATGCGCGGCTATCGCGTGCTGGAGGTGCCGGTCAACCACCGCCCGCGCCGATTCGGCGAGTCCAAGTACGGCATCGGCAACCGCGCCTGGAGCGCCTTCAAGGATCTCCTGGCGGTGCGCTGGATGAAGGACCGCCTGCTGCGCTATGAGATCGCCGAGGACCTGGGCGGCGAGGGCCCGAGCTACGAGAGGAGAACGCGAGAGTGAAGGTGTTGCTGATCGGGCTGGGGCGCTGGGGCGAGAAGCACCTGCGTGTGCTGGGCGAGCTGGGCTGCGAGGTGTGGGTCGCCGACGTGTCGGCGGAGCGCCGGGCTTTCGCCGTCAAGACGGGCGTGCCCGAAGCGCGCACGGTCGCCGATTTCCGCGCCGCGCTGCCCCACGTGGACGCGGTCGACCTCGTGACGCCCGCCGACTACCACCTGGTGCTCGCGAGCGAGTGCCTGCACGCCGGCAAGGACTGCTTCGTCGAGAAGCCGCTGACGCTGACCGCCGCCGAAGGCCGCGAGCTCGCTCACGTCGTCCGCTCCACCCGGCGCGTGCTCCAGGTCGGCCACATCTTCCGCTTCCATCCCGTGACGACCTTCATGCGCGAGCGGATTCGGAGCGGCTCGGTGGGGCCCGTGCGCTACTGCACGGGGCGCTTCGCGGGCTTCAAGCGCCCGCGCACGGACGTGGGCGTGACGCAGACGGACGGGATCCACTACTTCGATCTGTTCGCCCATCTGCTCGACCGCGAGCCGACGGCGGTCACGGCCACATTGCGAGATTTCCTCGGCCGCGGAATGGACGATCTCGGCTTCTGTGCCGTGGAGTACGGCCCAGTGCCCACCTTCGTGGAAGCCGGCTACTTCGCGCCCGGTACCTACCGCGACTGCGTGATCGTGGGCGAGCAAGAGACGCTGGCAGGCGACTTCGGCACAGCCGAGGTCAAGGTCCTCGCCAACCGCCACACCAGGCAGGGCAGTGCCTGGAACGCCCCCGAGGGCGCGGCCGAGACCCACAAGGCCACGGGCCCCGAGCCCTTGAGCCACGAGCTCAAGCTCTTCCTCGACGCCTGCGCCTACAGAACGGCGCCCGCGGTGGACGTGGAGGCGGGACTGCTCGCCCTGAGAGTCGTGGAGGCCGCGCACCAGTCGTCGAAGCTGGGGCGGCGGGTCCTCTTGTCCGAGTTGAGCTAGACCTCCTCGATCGCCCGATCCGCCCGCCTTTTCACGATCCGCCCGCTCCGGTGTCTCAGGGGATGCTGGATCCACCTACATCCTCGACGACAGGAGGCACCATGGGAGCCAAGCGGGAGCTATTCGAAAAGACCGAGCAGGAGTACGACGGGCTCAAGGCGGCCATCAAGGGCCTCGACGAAGCCCAGATGAGCCAGGTCTGGCTGGGGAGCTGGGGCGTGCGCGAGATCCTCGCCCACGTCACAGGCTGGCATCGGGAAATGATCCCGGCGCTGGAGCGGCTGGGTCGGGGGGAGGCGCCATATCCGGACGGCGCCTACGATGATTTTGACAGCTGGAATGCCCGGTTCGTGGAAGCCCGTAAGGGTCGGCCGTCGGCGGACCTCCTCCGAGAGGTGGACGCCTCCCATCGCGAGCTGCTGAGCGCCGCCTCCCGGCTGCCCGACGAGCACTTCGGTGAGGGCAAGTCGGCTTCGGGGCTGGTGGATGGCGTCGCGGCGGGTCACTACCGCGAGCACGCCGAGCAGATCCGCCAGTGGCGCCAGCGCTGAGACTTAGATCGGCGTAGTTGGCTGCCTGGCGGTGCATAGCGCCCGCGCCAGCGGCGCCCGCAGACGATGCGGCGTCACGCGTCGCAGAGCGATCTCGTCGCCGCCTACGAACGCGCCGAGGGAGAGGAGCGCCTCGGCGAGGCCCGCGATGGCCTCGCCCTGATCCACCGGTTCGCCTCCGCCCGGCGGCGTGCCCGCCTTCGCGAGCCACGGCTCGAAGTGCGCGTGGCGCACCTCGAGTCGCCGTTCGAGGCGATGGGCCTTTGCGTCGACGCGGCCGATGAGATTGCCCTGATGGAGGATCGGCAGCGTGTAGTAACCGTGCACGCGCTTGTGGCCCGGGGTGTAGACCTCGATACGGTAGTCGAGGCCGAAGAGGCGCTTCACTCGGTCGCGGTACCAGAGGAGGGAGTCGAACGGCGAGAGCAACGTGGTCCCTTGCGACGCTGACGGCGCCCGGCCCGCGCGAGCCAGCGTGGGTAAGTCACGCGTGAGCGCGAACCAGCGATGTCGCGACCCCTCGACTTCGATTTCAGCGACCTCGCCCCGCTCGATCATGGCGCGTAGCGCCTTCCGGCGCGCGCCGGGTCGGAAGCGGGGGAACGTCAGATAGCCGGTCAAGTCCGGCTCGGTCGTGGCCCCCATGGCGTGCAGCGAGCGCTCGACGTGCCAACGCTGAAACTCCTCGAGCGAGACCGTCTCGCACTCGCGCACGGCCGGGATCGCGCGCTCGAAAAGGTCGAAGCGCTTGGTGAAGTGACGCCGCGAGTGGATCGTGAGCGCACCGGTCATCCACAGGTAATGCAGCGCGTGCTGGGCGGGCCTCCAGCTCCACCACCCACCGCGGCCACTCGGGCGACGCCCCTCGAAGTCCGCGTTGCCCAGCGGTCCCTTGGCTGCGACCGCCGCTTTCACATCCCCCAGCATCTTCGGGTTCCGACGGAGCAGGTCCGACCAGCCGGTGTGGCGGACGCGATAGTCGAGCATGGCGCGATGCCACCACGGCAAGGCGGAGGTCGGCACCAGGCAGGCGGCGTGCGCCCAGTACTCGAACAGGAGCCGGCGGCGGTAGACGAGCCGGTCGAGCCGCGCGCGGTCGTACGGGCCGAACCGGCTCCACACCGTGAGGTAATGCGCGCGGTCCAGGACGTTGATCGAGTCCAGCTGGATCCCGCCCACGTCCTCGACGAAGCGGCCGAGGCGCTTTGCTGTCAGCGGGGCCGCGCGCGGTGCGGAGAGGTGCTGGCGCTTCAGGAACAGCGCGCTGACTGCGCGCAGCGGAACGGGCCGGCGGGGCATTCCCCGGAGACTACCACCGATGCCGCGTGCCGGTCTGAGGGAGCGGTGAAGACCAGGATGCCCATCGCGCTCCGGCCGATAGAGGAGGTCGCTGCGGTACTGCCGAAATACTCCCGCTGACGTTCGGGCCGACCGAGTACACTAAGCGGCACGCCCGCTGAGCAATCTTTGGTGCCGAAGGGGGGATTTGAACCCCCACACCCTTGCGGGCACATGGCCCTGAACCATGCGCGTCTGCCAGTTCCGCCACTTCGGCCCGAACAGCCTCACTAGGATACCGGGCGAGCCCGTGAAGTCAAGGGGCCCGCGGGTTTCGGGACACCATGACCGCTGACAAGGTCATCAGCACGAACCGCAAGGCGTACCACGACTACGAGGTCCTCGAGACCTACGAGGCCGGCATTGTGCTGCGCGGGACCGAGGTGAAGTCGCTCCGCGAGTCCCAGGTCAACTTCAAGGACTGTTACGCCGCCGTCGACAACGGCGAAGCATGGCTGATCGGCTGCTACATCGCGCCGTACCACCACGGCACCGACGCCAACCACGACCCGGAGCGGCGGCGCAAGCTCCTGCTGCACAAGAAGGAGATCGGGCGGCTTCTGGGGAAGGTCGCCGAGCGCGGGTTGACCCTGATCCCGCTTCGTCTATACTTCAAGGGTGGGCGCGCCAAGTGCGAGTTGGGCCTGGCGCGCGGCAAGAAGCTCCATGACAAGCGCGCGAGCCTACGCGAGCGCGAGGCGAAGCGCGAGATGGCGAAAGAAGCACGGGCGCGGCAGCGTGCCTGAAAGGGGGGCGACCGGTTTCGACGGGGATCAATGAAGCGCAGGTGGCATCCCGAGGTGCTCGCTCCTCGTAAAACTGTGGGCACGGTCATAGCTGCCGACAACCAGCTAGCTCTGGCGGCCTAACACCCGCCAGCGTCCTCCGCATCGGGTCAACGGGGTGCGGGTTCGGACGTCATATTCCGGAGACTGGCTCCGAACCCCGCTCTTGGGTGAGGGGCGAGACTTTTAGGAGCTGGCCGCCCTGACAACCAGCCGGTTGGAGGGATGGGTGGCGAGAGCACAAGACAACCGGCTATGGATGTAGATGCCTGTCGCGGAGGGTTTCCGGACGTGGGTTCAATTCCCACCGCCTCCACCATTCGGGGCCCGCAGCGTAAGCGCGCTGCGGGCCCTTTTGCTTCGCCTGCAGGCCTTTTGCTTCGCCTGCGGCCCGGGCGTTGATAGAATGGCGGGAGCCTTATATGCGTCCCATCTTCGTGCGATTCCTGGCCTCGTTCATGCTCTGCTGTGCCGCCCTGGCGGGGATGTCTCCCGCCGAGGCCGCCTCCGCTCGCCCGGCCGCCGTCGAGATCAAGGGACCCAAGGGCGCTCTCGGCCAGCTGCCCCTCCAGGTGATGGACGACGGCGGCTCTTACGTCGCCGCCGAGCGTCTGGCCGGTCTTCTCAAGGGCTCCTGGGCCGTCAAGGGCAAGACGGGCACGCTGACGGTCGCCAAGCGGAGCGCCATGTTCAGCCGCGACCAGTCGCGGCTGACCCTCCAGGGCCAGGCTCTCGTCCTCGAGGGAGCCCCGCGCGTCACCGCCAAGGGCTGGCTCATCCCGGCGGACTTCCTCGACAAAGGGCTGGGCCGACTGGTTCCGGGCGTGAGCGCCGCGCGGCCCGCCCTGGCGGCAGCGAAGCCGCCCGTCACGCGCGTGGATTCAAGCGTGGCCTTCGAGGAGCTGCGCTACCGCTCGTACCCCTCCTTCACCCGGATCGTTGTCGAAGCGGCCGCCGGGCTCTCTTACCTCACTGCGGCCGGCCGCACCGAGATCCGCGTGAGGCTGAGCGGGCTCAACGTGCCGGGCGTCCATCTCGAGGAGATCGGCGACGGGCTCGTCAAGGAGGCGCGTCTCGAGGCGGCCGGGCCCGACGGCCTGCTCAACATCGTCCTCGAGGGCCCCGCCGCCGAAGTCAAGACCGCCTCGCTCCAGGATCCCTTCCGCGTGGTCGTGGACATCTACCGCGCGAAAGAGAGCGTGGGCACTGAAGGCCCGCGGACCAACAACGGCGGCGCGCCGCCGCTCAAGCTGATCGTGCTCGACGCGGGCCACGGCGGCCACGACCCCGGCGCCAGGGGACCCAACGGCGTCCGGGAAAAGGACGTGGTCCTCGATGTGACCCGGCGCGCCGCGCGCATGATCGAAGACGGCCTCGGCATCAAGGTGGTCCTGACGCGCAGCACGGACGTCTTCGTGCCGCTCCGCGAGCGGACCAACTTCGCCAACAAGCAGCGCGCCGCCCTCTTCGTCTCCGTCCACGCCAACGCGCACCCGCGATCCGTCTCCGAGGGCGTCGAGACCTACTTCCTCTCCTCCGAGGCGACGGACAACGAGGCCAGGCAGATCGCCGCCATCGAGAACGACGTCGTCCAGCTCGAGAATCCCCAGTCGCGCCAGAAGACGGATCTCCTCAAGAGCATCCTCTGGGACATGGCCCAGTCCGAGTTCCAGCAGGAGTCGAGCTTCCTCGCCGAGACCGTCCAGGACTCGATGACCCAGTCGCTCCGCCTCACCAACCGCGGCGTCAAGCAGGCGGGCTTCTACGTGCTGGGCGGCGCCGCCATGCCGGCCATCCTGATCGAGATCGGCTTCCTGACGAACCCGAAGGAGGAGAAGAAACTCTCTTCCCCCGAGCACCGGGAAGCGATCGCCCGCGCCATCTACGCGAGCCTCGCCGAGTACAAGCGCCGCTACGACCAGCGCGTGCGTACGGTTCAAACACAACCGCTCAGGAGCGAGGCCTCTAGATGACCGTCAGGCACGACGGCCGGGCCTCGGACCAGCTGCGCCTCGTCCGGATCACCCGCGACTACCTGCGCCACCCCGAGGGTTCGGTCCTCGTCGAGTTCGGAGACACCAAGGTTATCTGCACGGCGTCCATCGAGGAAAAGGTGCCGCCCTTCCTCAAGGGACAGGGCAAGGGCTGGGTGACCGCGGAGTACGGCATGCTGCCGCGCTCGACCAACACGCGCATGAATCGCGAGCGGAACGGGCCCTCCGGGCGATCGCAGGAGATCCAGCGGCTCGTGGGCCGCTCGCTCCGCGCCGTGGTCGAGATGGCGAAGCTGGGCGAGCGCACCGTCTGGGTCGACTGCGACGTGATCCAGGCCGACGGCGGCACGCGCACGGCCGCGATCACCGGCAGCTTCATCGCCATGGCGGACGCCATCGGCACCGTTGTCAAGGCCGGGGCGCTGCCGAGCACGCCCGTGCGGGACTGCGTCGCCGCGATCAGCGTCGGCATCGTCGGGGGCGCGCCCGCGCTCGACCTGAACTACGTCGAGGATTCGACCGCCGAGGTGGACATGAACGTGGTCATGACTGGCGCCGGCGCATTCGTGGAGGTGCAGGGGACGGCCGAGCAGACGCCGTTCGGCCGGGACAGCCTGGCCGCCATGCTGGCGCTGGCAGAGCAGGGCATCGGGCGCCTGATCGCCCTCCAGCGCCGCGCCGTCGAGGCGCGAGGCGAGGCGGCCTTCGTCCTCTGAGTTAGCGTCCTCTGAGCGGGCGCTGGTGCTGGCCACGGCCAACCGCGCCAAGGCGCGCGAGATGGCCGCGCTCCTCTCGGGCATCCCCTTCCGCATCCTGAATCTCGCGGACTGTCCCGGCGTCACCCTGCCTCCCGAGGGCGAATCATCCTACGCGGAGAACGCCCTCGCAAAGGCGCGTGCCGTCGCCTTCGCGACCGGCGAGATGTCCCTGGCGGACGACTCGGGAATCGAGGTGGATGCCCTCGGCGGCGGCCCCGGTGTGCTCTCGGCTCGCTATGGGGGCCTGGGCTTGAGCGATCCCGAACGCTGCGAGCTGATGCTCAGGGAGATGGCGGCAGTCCCGCGCGAGCGGCGGACCGCGCGCTTTCGCTGCCTCATCGCCATCGTCTGCCCGCGCCGCCGCCGCGAGATGACCTTCGAAGGCGTGGTCGAAGGCGCCCTGCTGGAGGCGCCGCGCGGCGACGGCGGCTTCGGTTACGACCCGCTCTTCTTCTACCCACCGCTCGGGCGCGGCTTTGCCGAGCTCGCGGCCGATGAGAAGAACCGCGTCAGCCATCGCGCGCAGGCATGTCAGCAAGCCCGCGCCTGGCTGCTTTCCGAGCCTTGAACGGCCGTCGGGCCGGGCGGTATACTCGCGAGGACATACCGGGGTGTGGCGCAGCCTGGTAGCGCACCTGCTTTGGGAGCAGGGGGTCGGAGGTTCAAATCCTCTCACCCCGACCAGTTCACGACTCGCCGGCGGCCGCGGGGTTTGGGGTCGCCGGCGGGTCTTCCTTGCAGCGCACCGTGCAGCATGACCTCGTGGTCTCGAGGAGGAGATGTCTATGCCAATCGTCAGGCGGGTCACGTACTTCAAGATGATGGTGCCGAACCGTCCGGGACAGGGGGCGCGGGCCCTCAGCGTGCTCCATCAGGCCGGCATCAACCTGGTCGCCTTCTCCGGCTTTCCGCACCGGGGCGGCGCCCAGATGGACTTCATCCCCGCGAAGCCGTCCGCCTTCCGCAAGGTGGCCCGGAAGAACAAGTGGAAGATCGCCGCCCCCAAGCGCGCCTTCCTCGTGCGCGGCGCAGATCGAGTCGGCGCGGGGGCCAAGCTCATGGCCAAGCTCGCGGCGAAGCGGATCAACGTCATCGCCATCGATGCCGTCCACGCCGGCAGCGGCCGCTACGGCGCCATCCTCTGGGTCTCTCCCGGCCAGTACGGCAAAGCGGCGCGCGTGCTCGGGGCCAGATAGGCACACGGCAGGGAGCGCCATGATGGAGCGGGATGCGGGCCTGTCCCGGCGGGATCTACTGCGCCTGGCCGCCGTCGCGGCCGGCCTCGTGGTGGTGCGGGGTCCGGCGGCGCAGGCCGCGTCGCCGGGTCCTGGCGGTCCGCCCGCGGACGAGGTGCTCCAGCGGCTCCTCGAGGGCAATCAGCGGTTCGTGAAGGGGGAGACGACGAGCCTGCGCCGCAGCCCCGGCGACTTCCGGCCGCTCGCCGAGGGGCAGCGGCCCATGGCCGTCATCGTCGGCTGCGCGGATTCGCGCGTGTCGCCCGAGCTTCTCTTCGACCAAGGCATCGGCGATCTCTTCGTGGTCCGCGTGGCCGGCAACGTCGTCAGCGGGGCGGGCCCGCCGGTGAAGGGCAGCATCGAGTACGGCGTGGCCGAGTTGGGCGTGTCGCTTATCATGGTGCTGGGTCACGGCGAGTGTGGGGCGGTCAAGGCCGCTATCAAGCACATGGACGACAAGGAGCCCCTGCCCGGCGCCATCGGCCCGCTGATCAACAGTATCCGCCCCGCCGTGTTGAAGGCCAAGGGACGCCCGGGGACCCTGCTCGACAATGCGATACGCGCCAACGTCGAGATCGGCGTGGCAGTGCTCCGAAGCCTTCAGCCCATCGTGGCTCCGGCGGTGAAGCGCGGCCGGGTCAAGGTCGTCGGAGCCGTGTACGACCTGCGCACGGGCAGCGTTACGCTGACCGTGTGAGACCGCCAGTCACTTAGACGTTGCTCCGCGGCCTCCGCGCCCGCCATAATCCTCTTCGGGCGCCCGTAGCTCAGGTGGATAGAGCATCGGCCTTCTAAGCCGAGGGTCGGGGGTTCGAATCCCTCCGGGCGCGCCATTCCGTTTCTCACCTCGTTCTCACGGTCCCTTCCGCGGCGCGCTGCCAGGCGCGATATGTCTCGTTCGCGAGAATGCCAAGCGCGATCGTGATGAACAAGATCCCGAGGCCGAAGGTCAGCCGCCCGAGCGTCTGCGCCCAGTTGAGCAGCCCCAACTGTCCCAGCAGGTAGTGCCAATCGTGGCCGGCAGGGTCGCCGCCGAGAAGCGGCAGCGCCCGGTTCTTGGCGTCGGCCATGTAGATGGCGACATCCGTGACGCTCTCACCGGTCCAGAAGAGGGCGACGGCGAAAGAACCGGGCTGGCGCTGCTTGAGAAAGGTCCACGCGCAGACGGCCGGCAGGAGCACCTGGAGCGCCGAGCCGCCGAGGACGTAGAGGAAGCGAGGCAGGAAGGTCGCGAAAACGTGGCCGGCCTCGTGGATGACGAGGTCGATGCCGTGAATGAAGCGCAGCGGCCCGGTCGTGGCATTGAAATCTAGCTCGCGATCGAGGATCTGCCAGCCGAGCGCCGCCATCACGAGCAGGCCGAGGGCCCGGCCGGCGACGGCAGCCCACAACACGAGGGGAGCCGCTAGCCTCCGGCCTTGGCTACGGGAGCGGTGGCCGCGGCCTGATGGCCGTTGTCGTCGATGGCGCAAGCCGCGGGGGCGCCCTCGCGGTGGATCGACAGGTCCCGGATGCTCGGATGCTCGCCGCACACCGGGCATTTCGGATCGCGCCTGAGCTTGACCTCGCGGAAGCGCATCCCGAGGGCGTCGTAGGTCAGGAGCCGCCCGATGAGGGGATCACCGATGCCCAGCAGGAGCTTGATGGCCTCGGTCGCCTGCACCAGTCCGATCACGCCTGGGAGCACGCCCAGGACCCCGGCCTCGCTTCAGGAGGGAACGAGGCCCGCCGGCGGCTGCGTGGGATAGAGGCAGCGGTAGCAGGGGCCCTGCCCGGGCACGAAGACCGTCGCCATCCCCTCGAACTGGAAGATCGAGCCGTGGACATTGGTCTTGCCCGCGAGGCAGCAGGCGTCGTTGACGAGGTATCGGGTGTCGAAGTTGTCCGAGCCGTCCACGACGAGGTCGTAGTCCTTGATGATGTCCATCACGTTGTCCACGTCGATGCGCGTGGGCAGCTTGATGACGTTGACGTCGGGGTTGAGCGCCTGGATGGTCTCGGCGCCGGAGTCCACCTTGGAGCGTCCGACGCTGGCCGTCGTGTGGAGCACCTGGCGCTGAAGGTTGGAAACGTCTACGACGTCGCCGTCCATGAGCCCGAGAGTGCCGACGCCCGCGGCGGCGAGATACAGCGCCGTCGGCGAGCCGAGCCCGCCCGCGCCGATCAGCAGCACCTTCGATCGCAGGAGCTTGCGCTGCCCCTTCTCGCCGACCTGCGGGAGGAGGAAGTGGCGGCTGTAGCGCTGGATCTGCTCGCTGCCGAGCGGCGCGTCCTTCACGACGCCGAGTCCCGACTGGGCCCAGCGCTGGAAGCCGCCCTGGAGGTTGACCACGTTCGTGTAGCCGAGATCGTGGAGCGCCTTGGCCGCGAGCATGGAGCGCAGGCCGGTCTGGCAGTACAGCACGATGGGCGTCGTCTGATCGGCCGCGGCCGTGCCGATGCGGAACTCTAGGAATCCGCGGCTGATGTTGTTCGCGCCTTCGATCGAGCCGTCGCGGTACTCGTCGGGATCGCGCACATCGATGACCACGACGCTCTCGCCCGCGTCGAGCCGCTTCTTGAGCTCTGCCGGCGGCTGTTCCGGGATGACCTGCCTGGCCTCGCCCAGCATCTCCTTCAACGTCTTCATGCGATCGCTCCTTGCGGCGGTTGCGTCTTTGGAATCAACAGGTTCATATTACCACCATTCCCGGTCGGAGCAAAGAAGAAGGCCCTCCTCCCTGTCGGAGCCGGAACAAGACTGCTATAATCGGCCGCAAAATGAAAGGGTTAATCCTCTCCGGCGGGCGCGGGACGCGACTCCGCCCCATCACCTTTACCTCGGCCAAGCAGCTGATCCCGGTGGCCAACAAGCCTATCCTCTTCTATGGGATCGAGGCGCTGGCGGCCTCCGGCATCCGCGAGATCGGCATCGTGGTCGGCGAGACACACCAGGAGATCCGTGACGCCGTCGGCGACGGCTCGCGCTTCGGCGTCAGGGTCACCTATATCCAGCAAGATGCTCCGCTTGGGCTTGCTCACGCCGTGCTGGTATCGGAGCCCTTCCTCGGGTCCGATTCCTTTTGCATGTACCTCGGCGATAACTTAATCCGCGAGAAGCTCGAGCCGCTCGTCACGCGCTTCCGCGACGAGAAGCCGCAGAGCCAGATCCTGCTGGCCCGCGTGCCCGATCCGACCCAGTTCGGCGTGGCCGAGCTCCGGGACGGCAAGGTGGTGCGGCTCATCGAGAAGCCCAAGGTCCCGCCGTCCGACCTGGCGCTGGTCGGTGTCTACATGTTCGACGCGACGATCTTCCAGGCCGTCAACGCCATCAAGCCTTCGGCGCGCGGCGAGCTCGAGATCACCGACGCGATCCAGTGGCTCATCGACCAGGGGCACGTCGTCCGGCCGCACGTCATTGAAGGCTGGTGGAAGGACACGGGCAAGCTCGAGGACATGCTCGAGGCCAACCGCATCATCCTCGACACGCTCCTGCCGAGGACGGACGGCGTCGTCGAGGACTCCGACATCGCGGGCAAGGTCGTGGTCGAGGCCGGCGCGCGGGTGGTCAAGAGCACGGTGCGGGGGCCGGCGATCATCGGCAAGGGCGCGGTGATCGAGAGCGCCTACATCGGGCCCTTCACCTCCATCGGCGACGGCGTCGTGGTGCGGGGCAGCGAGGTCGAGCACTCCATCGTGCTCGAGGGCTCCAGCATCTCGGACATCGGCGGCCGCATCGAGTCGAGCCTCATCGGGCGCAACGTGTCCATCCACAGGAGCGCGCGCAAGCCGAGGTCGTTCAACTTCATGCTGGGCGACCGCAGCGAGGTTGGGCTCGTCTGATGCGCCTCAACGACGACGCCCAGCGCGCCTACTCGGTGCAGGACTACGCCGCGCAGCCGGCCATCCAGGGCGTGGAGCTCGTCGACCTCAAGCGCTTCGCGGACGACGGCGGGAACTTCACGGAGCTCGGGCGTCTCGGCGCCGGCATCCACGCCGGGCTTCCGGGCTTCGAGGTCAAGCAGATCAACTACAGCGAGCTGGAGCCCGGCGCGATCAAGGCCTTCCATATCCACCGGGGTCAGACGGACGTCTGGTTCGTCCCGCCCGCCGACAAGATGCTCCTGGTGCTGCTCGACGTCCGCGCGGGCTCGCCGACTTCGAGCGTCGCGCGCCGGCTGGTGCTGGGCGACGGCGCCTCACGCCTCGTACGCATTCCGCCTGGCGTGGCGCACGGCGTGAGGAATCTCGCCGCGACGCGGGGGCGGATCATCTATTTCGTCGACGTCCAGTTCCAGGCGGCCCCGGCCGAGTGCGAGGAGGGGCGGCTGCCCTGGGACTTCGCCGGCGCCGGCGTCTGGGACGTCGTGCGGGGATAGGCCGCCGGTGAAGATCCTCGTGACGGGTGGGGCGGGCTTCATCGGCTCCAACTATGTCCGCCACGTCCTGACGAGTCACCCCGAGGACGCGGTGGTCAACCTCGACAAGCTGACCTACGCGGGCAACCTCGAGAACCTCCGCGACGTCGAGAAGGACCCCCGCTACCGTTTCGTCCACGGCGACATCTGCGATCGCGCCGTCGTGGACGAAGCGATGGATGGGGCGGCGGCGGTCGTTCACTTCGCCGCCGAGACCCACGTGGATCGCTCGAACGCGGGCGCCGGCGAGTTCCTCAAGACCAACGTCGGCGGCACCTTCACGCTCCTCGAGGCGGCGCGGGAGCGGAAGATCGGGCGCTTCCTCGCCGTCGGGACCGACGAGGTGTACGGGAGCATCGCCAAGGGCGGCGCGCGCGAGCTCGACCCGCTGAACCCGTCCAATCCCTACTCGGCTTCCAAGGCCGCGGCCGACCTCCTCGCCAAGGCGTACTGGATCACCCACCGCCTGCCCGTGGTGATCACGCGCAGCAGCAACAACTTCGGCCCGTACCAGTACCCGGAGAAGGTCATCCCGCTCTTCATCACCAACGCGATCGAAGACACGCCGCTGCCGCTCTACGGCGACGGCAAGAACGTGCGCGACTGGCTCTACGTCCTCGACAACTGCGCGGCCATCGACCTCGTGCTCCGCAAGGGCAGGGACGGGGAGATCTACAACATCGGCGGCAGCCACGAGGTCGAGAACGTGGTGCTGACCCGGCAGGTCCTGCACCTGCTCGGCAAGCCCGAGAGCCTCATCACCCCGGTGGCGGACCGGCCGGGCCACGACCGGCGGTACGCGCTCGACTTGAACAAGATCCGGGGGCTCGGGTGGAAGCCGGCGCATGCTTTCGCCGCCGCCCTCGAGGCGACCGTGGCGTGGTACAAGGGACACGAAGCGTGGTGGAAGCCGATCAAGTCCGGGGCCTTTCGCGCGTACTACGAGAAGCAGTACATGACCGCACTTCGAGCTGAGACGCTTGCCTCAAGCGACGAGGCGAGGGCTGAGGACGCAGTTCGAGCTGAGACGCTCGCCTCGAGTGACGAGGCGAGGGCTGAGTGAAGCCAGCCATGCGCCGCTCCGCCCTGATCGCCGCCGTCCTGCTCCTGGCCCTTCCCGCGCTGCTTGTCGCGGCGCCGAAGGGTGACGCGCCCCGGCCGGACCCGAACCGCGTCCCGGCCTTGCCGTCGCACATCGAGCGCGTCGCGCCGTCCATCGTCGGCATCCACGTCGAGGTGCCCCCAGACCGGCCGTCCGTGGCGACGCTCGGCGCGGAGCGCTGGGGCAGCGGCGTCATCTTCGATCAGTCCGGGTACGTGCTCACAGTGAGCTATGTTGTTCTGGACGCCGGGTGGATCGACGTGACGCTCCGCGGCGGGCGCAAGGTCCCGGCCAAGCTCGTCGGCCTCGACCTCGAGTCGGGGCTTGGTGTCGTCAAGCTGGACGGTCCCGGGCCCTGGCAGGCGGCCACGCTCGGTGACTCGACAAAAATGGCCGTCGGAGACCTGACGGGCACGGTGGGTCTCGACGACGACGGCACCCTCGTGGCGGTGCCGGGCAAGGTCTGGGAGATCAGGCCCTTCGCCGCCTCGTGGGAATACATGCTCGACCGGGCGATCCTCGTGGCGCCCTACAGCCCGGCCTTCGGCGGCGCGGCCCTGGTGGATGCGACCGGCGCCGTCGTGGGCATCACCTCGCTGAGACTCGGGGAAGCGCCCTTCGTCAACCTCGCCGTTCCGATCGAGCAGTTCCTTGGCGGCAAGCAGGAGCTGATCGCCAAGGGCCGCGTCGAGAGCCGCCGCCCGCGGCCGTGGATTGGGCTTTACACGCGAGAGCTCGTCGGTGGGGGCGTGATCGTCGCGGGCGTCTCGCCCATCGGACCCGCGCGCACGGCGGGTTTCCGCCCGGGCGACGTCATCGTGCGCGTCAACGGCGCCGAGGTCTCGAGTCAGGCGGAGTTCTACCGGCGGCTCTGGCTTGGCGTGGTCGGGCAGGACGTGCAGCTCGTGGTCATGCGCGAGGCCCGCCTCGAGGCGATCACCGTGCGCCCCGTGGACCGCTACCGCCTCCTCAAGACCAGCGACCGGTAAGCGGGCCCCGATGCGCGGCGTGGACACCTACCAGGGGCGCGGCCTCATCGCCGACCCGATCCACCAGTACATCCTCTACACGCGCCCCGACGGCATCCCCGGCGAAGCGACGGAGCAGGACCTCCTCGACTCGCCCTGGATGCAGCGGCTCCGGCGCGTGCCGCAGCTCCAGTCGGCGCGCTGGGTCTTCCCGGCCGCCGAGCACAGCCGATTCCAGCACTCGCTGGGGGCGATGCACCTGGCGGGCCGCTTCGCCCAGCAGCTGCACCCCTCGCTCAAGGCCGAGTTCCCGGACGCCCCGTCGGCGGCGCTCCTGGAAGAGTTGCTGCGGATGTCGGGGCTGCTCCATGACATCGGACACGGGCCCTTCGGGCACTTCTTCGACGATAATTTTCTGGCGGATTTCGGTCTCACGCACGAGATCGTCGGCCAGCGGATCATCCGCGAGCAGATCGCCGACCTGATCCGCGGGCTCCGGCGCAGCCCCTCGGCGCCATTCGAGACCGGCGAAGCGATCAACCCCGACTGGATCTGCTACCTCATGGGCAAGGACCGGACGCGGCCCGAGGCCGAGCACCCGCGCTGGCTCGCCCACCTGAAGCCGCTGCTCAGCGGGATCTACACCGCCGACAACATGGACTACGTACTCCGCGACTCGTACATGTGCGGCGTTGCCGTCGGGCCCATCGACATCGAGCGGATCATCTACTACTCGTTTTTCAGCGACAAAGGGTTGACGCTCGATCGCGGGGGCATCCAGGCGTTCATCATGTTCCTGAATGCGCGCTTCTACATGTACACCAACGTCTACTATCACCGGACCACGCGAGGCATCGACCTGCACCTGAAGGAGATCTTCCGCGACACGATCCGGCTCATGTTTCCCTACGACCTCAACAAGGACCTGGCGCCCTATCTCCACCTGACCGAGTGGACCCTGCTCGAAGAGGTTGCGCGCTGGCAGGACGCCGGCGATCCTGAGCGCAAGACCCTCGGCCAGGAGTGGCGGCACATCCTCGACCGGCGCCTGAAGTGGCGGATGTCCCACGAGGTCGTCCTCGATCTCTTCGAGCCGCGCCGGGGGTTCGGCTTCATGAAGGCCGAGGAGGTCGAGCAGCGCGTGCGCGAGCTCCTGCCGGCGGCGATGCGGGACTTCCCGTTCAAGATCGACATGGCCCAGCAGGACCCGCGGCCGCTCAACCCCATCGGGATGCAGGACCGCCAGATCTACGTCTACGACTCGGCCACGCGCACCGTGTCGGCGGAGCCGCTCAAGGAGCTGCTCAAATACCTGCCCGGCAAGGTCGCGCAGTGCCGCATCTTCGCAAAGACCCACGAGCACGATCAGGCGCTTGCGAAGGCGCTCAACCAGGCGCTCGGAGAAGAGCGCCCCGCCCACCCGACCAACCTCTAGTCGCCAACCCCTAGACCTGAGGACTCACCGATGGACACCTATCGCGGCGTCGACTACTACGGCATCGAGGCCTTGCTAACGGAAGAGCAGCGGATGGTGCGGGACGCGGTCCGGGACTGGGTGGAGAAGGAGTTCGTGCCCGTCGTGAGCCAGCACCACCGCGACGAGACGTTCCCGCTGGAAGTCGCCAAGCCGCTCGGCGAGATGGGCGTCTTCGGCGCCACGCTCAAGGGCTACGGCTGCGCCGGCCTCGACAACGTCGCGTACGGGCTCATCATGCAGGAGCTCGAGCGCGGAGATTCGGGGCTGCGCTCCTTCGCCTCGGTGCAGAGCGGCCTCGTCATGTACCCGATTTACGCCTACGGCTCGGAAGCGCAGAAGGAGAAGTGGCTGCCGCGGCTCCAGTCCGGACAGTCGCTCGGCTGCTTCGGGCTGACCGAGCCGGATCATGGATCCGACCCGGGTTCCATGGCGACGCGCGCCATCAAGAAGGGGAACGAGTACGTGCTGAACGGCACCAAGCTCTGGATCACCAACGGCTCGGTCGCCGAGGTCGCCGTGGTCTGGGCCAAGGGCGACGATGGCGAGATCGGCGGCTACCTCGTCGAGCGCGGCACGCCCGGCTTCTCGACGCTCGACATCCACGGTAAGTTCTCCATGCGCGCGTCCATTACCTCCGAGCTCGCTTTCGCCGACTGCAAGATCCCGCTCGAGAACAAGCTGCCCGGCGTCAAGGGGCTCAAGGGCCCGCTCAGCTGTCTCTCCCAGGCGCGCTACGGGATAGCGTGGGGAGCGATCGGCGCGGCCATGGGCTGCTACGACTGGGCGCTCAAGTATTCGCAGCAGCGCATCCAGTTCGGGAAGCCGATCGGCTCGTTCCAGCTCGTCCAGCAGAAGCTCGTCTGGATGATCACGGAAATCACCAAGGCCCAGCTCTTGTGCCTGCGCCTGGGCCAGCTCAAGGACGAGGGCAAGGTCCGGGCGCAGCAGATCTCCATGGCCAAGCGGAACAACGTCCAGATGGCGCTCGACACGGCGCGCCTGGCGCGCGACATCCTGGGCGCCGCCGGCATCGTGGACGAGCACCCGATCATCCGCCACATGATGAACCTGGAGACCGTCAACACCTACGAGGGTACCCACGACATCCACACGCTGATCATCGGACGCGACATCACGGGTCTCGACGCCTTCGGCATGTGAGCGCCGCTCCGGGCCCGGCGCTGATGTGGCGCGTGCGTCAGGCGGGCAGCGCCGCGTAGAGCTCGACGGTGTGGCCGTCGGGATCTTTGACGCAGAAGCAGGGTGTCGCGCCGCCCGCCTCGCCGAAAGGCTGGAGCCCCGCCTGCTCCGCCTCGCGGCGCGCAGCCTGCAAGGCCTCGCGAGTGCTGCCGACGCGGAAGGCGACGTGGTAGAGGCCGGGCGCTCCGGCGGGAAGGGCCTTCGCTTCGACGCGCGCCACCTCGAGCGAGACGTCGTGGTGGTGGGCGCCGGCGGAGAGGAAGACGATGCGCCCGTCCTTGCCGCGCCCCGTCTCGCGGAGGCCGAGGACATCGCGATAGAAGGCAACGGACGATTCGAGGTCGCGCACGAAGAGGGAAACGTGGCCCAACTCGCTGACTCGCATGGCGGCGGTAGTGTAGCATAGGAGTCTATGACGCCCGATCCGAGCGCGCCCGCGGTTGCCCTTCCGGTCCACGCCGCCGCAGCGCCCGCCGACAAGGCGAGGCCGAACTACAAGCTGCTCGGGCTGCTCGCGCTCGGGCACCTCGTCATCGACACGAACCAGGGCTCGCTCCCCGCGCTCCTGCCGTATCTGAAGACCGCGCTCGGTCTCACGTACACGGCGACGGGCGTGATCGTGCTCATGGCCAACATCTCGTCGTCGCTTATCCAGCCGCTCTTCGGCTTCCTCGCCGACAAGACGGCGCGGCGGTGGCTCCTGCCGTTGTCCGTGTTCCTCTCCTCGCTGGGCATCGCGCTGAGCGGCGTGGCGCCGTCCTACTACGCCGTGCTGGCGCTCGTGATGATCAGCGGCTTCGGCGTCGCCGCGTACCACCCCGAGGGTTATCGCACCGCGACCCAGGTCGCCGGGGAGCGCAAGGCGACGGGCGTCTCCATCTTCTCGACCGGCGGCAACATCGGTATCGCGGTCGGCCCGCCGTTCATCACGCTCCTCCTCACGGGCTTCGGCATGCCCGGCACCCTGGGCATGTTCCTGCCGGGGCTTCTCGTGGCGGGGCTCCTCATGGTCGTGCTGCCGGGGCTGTCGCGGCCGCTGCCGGCGCGCGCGCAGGGCGCGGCATTGGCGCCGAAGACCATGGTCAGAGGCATGAGCCTGCTCGTCCTCGTCATCTCCATCCGCGCGTGGACCCAGCTCGGGTTCACGACGTACATGCCGTTCTACTACCTCGAAGTCCTCAAGGGCGACCCCCGCATGGTCGGCACGCTCCTGGCCGTCTTCCTCGGCGCGGGCGCCGTGGGCACGCTCATCGCGGGGCCGATCTCGGACCGGATCGGCCACCGCCGCTACATGGTCAGCGTGTTCTTCCTTGCCGCCCCGCTCGCCGTGGCGTTCCTGCTCGTGAGCGGCGTGTGGACCTTCGTGTTCCTGGCCGCCCTCGGGTTCGTCCTCGTGTCGACGTTCACCGTCTCCGTGGTGCTGGGGCAGGCCTACATGCCGCGCAATCTTGGGATGGCCTCAGGGCTCATCGTGGGCTTCGCTATCGGCGCGGGCGGGGTCGGCGCCACCGCGCTCGGCTGGGTCGCGGACCACTGGGGTTTGTCCTCGGCGCTGTGGATCTCGGCGCTCATGCCGATCCTGGGCTGCGCCGTCTCCCTGACGCTGCCCGAGCCTCGCTCGCGCTGACCTGAGCCCGCCCGTGAGCCTCCTCTCCCGCTTCCAGGATGGCGAGCAGACGCTGCTCATCGACCAGCGCGGCAAGCGCCATCTCATCCTGTTGAGGAAGGGCGAGACCTTCCACTCCGACCGCGGGTGGATCAAGCACGAGGACATCATCGGGCGGCCCGACGGCTCGTGGGTGCGCACCTCCAAGAACACGCGCTGCCTCGCGCTGCGCCCAACGCTGGCCGAGTACGTGCTCGACATGCCGCGCGGCGCCCAGGTCATCTACCCGAAGGACCTCGCGATGGTTCTCTTCTGGGCCGACATCTTTCCGGGCGCGCGCGTGATCGAGGCGGGGATGGGGTCGGGCGCGCTGACGCTGGCGCTCCTGCGCGCCGTCGGGCCCGAGGGCAAGGTCATCACGTACGAGCAGCGCGAGGACTTCGCGCGGCGCGCGCTCGCCAACATCAAGATGCGCATGGGCGAGGTGTCGAACCTCGCGGTTCGGCTGCGGCCCGTGGAGGAGGGGCTCGCCGAGGAGGAGCCGGTGGACCGGGCCGTCTTCGACCTGCCCGAGCCGTGGCATCTGGTCGATCCCGTCACGCGCGTCCTGCGCTCGGGCGGCATCTTTCTCTCCTACGTGCCCACGATCATCCAGTCCCACCAGCTGTCCGAAGCGCTCCGCCGGCACCCCGGATACTCGCTCGTCGAGACCTTCGAGACGCTGATGCGGCCGTGGAACATCGACGGGCTGTCGGTGCGTCCTTTCCACCGCATGGTCGCGCACACGGGCTTTCTCACCGTCGCGCGGCGCGTGGTGCCGGAGGAGGGTGGAGCGCAGCCTCACGTCGAGCATCCCGAGGGCCACTGAGTGCTGCTCGAGCGCTGCTTCGGTCTGGCGCGCTCGGGAGCGACAGTGGGCGGCGAGGTCCGCGGGGGCCTGACCACCTTCATGGTCATGGCCTACATCATCTTCGTGAACCCGGCCATCCTGGGCTTCGCCGGCATCCCGGCGCTCCAGGGGCAGGGGCCGCCCTTCGCGGCCACGCAGGCGGCGACGTGCCTCGTGGCGGGAGTTATGACGATCGCCATGGGGCTCGCGGCCAACTACCCGCTCGCCCTCGCCTCGGGGATGGGGCTCAACGCCGCCGTCGCATTCCAGCTCGTGGCCGGCATGAAGCTGCCGTGGCAAACCGCGATGGGCGTGGTCGTGCTCGAGGGCGTGGCCATCACGGTCTTCGTGCTCACCGGGCTCCGCGAGGCGATCATGCGCGCCATCCCGGCCTCGCTGAAGCGGGCCATCGGCGTCGGCATCGGGCTCTTCATCCTCTTCATCGGCTTCAACGCGGCCGGCATCGTCAAGATCGGACCTCAGGGCGTGCCGCTGACGCTCGGAGACCTGACTTCGGCGCCGGTCGCGGTGTCGCTCTTCGGGCTGCTGCTGATGCTGTGGTTCCAGGCCCGCGGCACGACCGGTGGGCTCCTCCTCGGGATCGTCCTGACCACGGCGCTGGCGATGGGAGTCAACGCGTGGACGGGGGGCCGCGCCTTCCCGCTGCCGGGGCAGGCCGTGATCCCGGCGCGCTTTGTCGCCTGGCCGGACTTCTCGAGCCTGGGCGCCGGCTTCGACTTCTCGATCTTCGCCCGCGTTGGGGTCCTGACCGCCATCGTCACGATCTTCTCGATCATGCTGTCGGATTTCTTCGACACCATGGGCACGGTGATCGGGGTGGGCGCCGAGGCGGGATGGCTCACTCCCGACGGCAGGCTCCCGCGCCTGAACCGCGTCCTGCTCGTCGATTCGCTGGCGGCGGTGGCGGGCGGGGCGGCGGGCGCGTCGTCGGCAACGACCTACATCGAGTCGGCGGCCGGCGTGGCGGCGGGCGCGCGCACCGGCCTCGCCTCCGTGGTCACGGGCGGCTGTTTTCTCCTGGCGCTGTTCTTCGCTCCCGTGGCAGGCGTCGTGCCCGCCCAGGCGACGGCGCCCGCGCTGATCCTGGTCGGCTTCCTCATGACCTCGCTGGTCCGGGACATTCCCTTCGGCGACCTCGAGGAGGGATTCCCGGCGCTCCTGACCGTGACGCTGATGCCCTTCACGTACTCGATCACGGACGGCATCGGGGCGGGCTTCGTCGCGTACTGCGCCATCAAGCTCCTGCGCGGCAAGGGGGCGGAGGTCCACGGCATGATGTACGGTGCCGCGGCCGCCTTCCTCATCTACTTCGCGCTGCCCGCCATCCGCCCCCTCCTTCGCATCTAGCAGGCGGGAACCGCCTGTCCAATGCCTTCTACGTCCTGTGGTAGGCTAGGTGCTCTGCCGTCTTGCCGGCTGAATCCGCCCTAAGGAGGTCGCGTTGCTGATCGGCGCCATGCGGGAGTATTTCAAGGGGTTGAAGCTCATCCTCTTGTTCGTCATCGTCGCGTTCATCGCGACGTCGCTTTTCTACTTCGGCTCGGGCTCCCTCAAAGGTGACGGCGCGCGCTCGGCCGCGCCCGCCACGGTCAACGGCGAGGAGATACCGGCCGCCCGCTTCCAGCGCATGCAGCGGAATTACCTCGAGTACTACCGCCGCGCCAACCGGCAGGACATCACGCCGGAGATCGCCGAGCGCATGGGGCTGACCCAGCAGGTCATCAGCGAGCTCGTCCAGGAGGCGCTCATCATCCAGCAGGCCAAGCGCGAGGGCATCACGGTCAGCGACGAGGAGCTGCGGCTCCGCATCCAGTCGATTCCCGCTTTCCAGGAGGACGGGCGCTTCTCCCGCGAGCGGTACCTGGCCCAGCTCAAGCAGACCCGCATTGACCCCGGAGAATTCGAGACCGAGGTGCGCCGGGACCTCGTGCGCCAGAGGATGGAGGCGCTCGTCAAGGACGGCATCAAGGCGTCCGACGCCGAGGTGGAGCAGGCGTACATGACGCGCTTCGAGCGCGTGCGCGCGGACTGGGCCTCCATCGAGAGCGCGCCGCTGATCGCCCAGGTGACGGTCAGCGACGCCGACGCGGAAGCGTACGTGAAGACGCACGAGGCCCAGTTCAGCCGCCCGGATCGCCGCCAGATCCAGTATGTCCTGATCTCCCCCAAGGCCTTCGCCAAGGCCGTGCCCGACGCGGACACCGAGGCGTACTACAAGGAGCACCGGGCCGAGTTCGAGCGGCCCAAGCGGCTCAAGACGTCGCACATCCTGGTGCGCGTGCCGCCCACCGGCGGCAGCGAGGCCGAGAACAAATCCAAGGCCAAGATCGAGGAGGCGATCCGGCGGGCGAAGGCCGGCGAGGATTTCGGCAAGCTGGCCAGGGAGCTGTCGGAAGACACCGCGACGGCGCCCCAGGGCGGCGATCTCGGCTTCGTGGGCAAGGGCGAGATGGTGCCGCAGTTCGAGGAGGCGGTATTCGCGCTGAAGAAGGGGGAGATCTCGCCTCAGCCCGTGCGCACGCCCTTCGGCTATCACGCAATCATGGTTTCCGACGTGCAGGACGGCGGCGTCCAGCCGTTCCGCGACGCGGCAGTCAAGGTCAAGGCGAAGCTCGCCGCCGAGCGCAGCGAGCGCGCCGCCCAGACCAAGGCGGACGAGGCGCGGCCCGGATTGGCCGCGACCAAGGATTTCGCCGCTGAGGCGAAGAAGCTCGACGTCGAAGCGAAGGAAGCGACGGTTGCTCGCGGTGACGGGATCGAGGGCATCGGCCGCGACCCGCAGCTCGAGGAGGCGATCTTCGGTCTCGCGGTGGGCGGCGTGTCGCCGCCGATCAAGACACCGGGCGGCTTCGTGATCGCCCGCGTCGCCGAGTCCTTCCCGGCCGGTGTGCCACCCTTCGCCGAGATCAAGGACAAGGCGCTGAACGCGGTCAAGCGCGAACGCGCGGGGGTCCTGGCCGAGGAGCGCGCCAAGGCTTTCGCGGCGAACGTGGGGACCGGTGACTTCCTGGCCGCGGCGCGTCGCGACAAGCTTGCCGCCGGCGAGACGCAGCTCTTCTCGCGCGGCGAGCCTCCGAAGGACAAGGAGGCGCTGCCGGGCGCGGTGCTGCTGGCGGCCCTACACACCCCGACCGGCGCGATCTCCGAGCCCGTGCGGACCGGCACCGGGTTCTACGTGGTCAAGACGATCGAGCGGCGCGCCGCCGATCTCCAGGGCTTCGACAAGATGCGCGACCAGGTGCGCGGTCAGCTGCTCGAGGCGAAGCGGAACCAGGCGTGGGAGCGGTGGATCAAGGCACTCTTCACGGGCGCCAAGATCCAGGTGCAGGGCGAAACAATCTCGGAGCGGTAGAGACACGCATGTCCATCCAGCGCACGCCCATGACGGGCGAAGGGCACACCCGCCTCAAGGAAGAGCTCGACCGCCTGAAGCGCGTCGAACGGCCCGCCATCACGAGGGCGATCGCCGAAGCCCGTGCCCACGGCGATCTCAAGGAGAACGCCGAGTACCACGCCGCCCGCGAGAAGCAGAGCTTCACCGAGGCGCGGATCAATGACCTCGAGTCCAAGCTGGGCGCGGCCGAGGTCATCGAGCCGCCCACCTCCGGCGACCGCGTCACGTTCGGTTCCACGGTGCGCCTCGAGGATGAAGCCGGCAAGGAAAGCCGGCACCAGATCGTGGGATCCGAGGAGACCGATCCCGCCCGCGGCCGCATCTCCATCATGGCCCCGCTGGCGCGGACGCTGATCGGCAAGAAGGTGGGAGACACGGTAACGGCGGAGCTGCCGGGCGGCAAGAAGACCTTCGAGATCCTCGCCGCGAACTTTCCCTGGGACGAGAAAGCGTAGCCCGCGGCGCGGGCGCCTACCTTAGCGCGTCGCGCAGCTCGCGGGTGAGCGCTTCCACCGTTCCGCGCGTACCGCCCTGGAGCTTGTTCTTCCACTCGCCTTCGGTCTCGAAGCGGCGGTCCTTCAGGCGGTCGCTCCAGGGCTTGACCGCCTCGCGGATCGCGTTGTGGTCGAAGGGGTCGCGCTTGAGCTCTCGCGAGCGCGCCATGACGTCGGGAGCCACGCGGATGAAGGCGCGGAGCGCCGCGCCCGTCTTGATCGAGTACTTGCGTCCGGCCCACGCCGCGGGAAAGACGCCCGCCACCGCCTTCACGTAGTTCAGGAAGAAGCGCTTGGCTCCCTGGCGCAGCTCGGTCAGGCGCGCTCCGCCGCCGATCTTCTCCACGGTCTCGAGGAAGTCCACGATCTCCTCGGCCAGCGGCGCCTGCGAGACGCGCCCGCGACCGGTGCCGAGCATCTTGATCTCGCCGGCGAGCGGCGAGGTGTCGTCCTCGTTGAGCGAGCGGATGACGTCGTGGGCCAGCGCCTGGTTCGGGTCGGGGTAGAGCTTGCGGCCGGCCAGGCTCACGATGTGCGAGGGGTTGAGGCGCGTGTGCTTGGCGTTGATCGTCACGAACAGCTCGACAATCTGCCGCGCGTCGAGCCTGTCGAAGAGAACCGCGGGGACCTCGATGCTGAGATTCTCGCCCGCTTGGGTGAGCGCGTGGAGCGCCAACAGCCTGTGCTGGCCGTCGAGCACACGGAGCACGCCATGCTCCTCGGGGATCTGCAAGAGCCCCAGGTCGTGCTGGCTCGCCATCGGCGTGAAGGTGAAGCGCTTCTCGGAGGTGATGATGACCGCGCCCGGGATGGCGGGCAGGGTGCCCGCGTCTTTGCAATCTCTGTAGTAGGCCACGAGCTCGTCGATCTTGCGGCGGATGACCGGGCGCTGGTACGCGGCCTCGCTCTCGCCGATCCGCTTCTCGAGCGCCTCCCAGTTCACGCGCGAGCGATTGCCCCGCTTGGCCTTGGCTGGAGGAGTGGCCGCGCCCGCGTAGCCCAAGACCTCGAACTTGACCAGGCGATCAATGTCCTTGGCCGAGAAAGAGGCCTGGAAGAATTCCACGCCAAACTGCTTCACGCGGTGCGCGGGAACGGTGATCATGACCCTCCTCCACCTTTCTGAGGTCAGGGTGAGTTACTGGTCCGAGCAGGCGATACTCTAATAGAAGGATAAACCCCTGTCAACATTTGCCTTTTTTGAGACTGCCCACTGCTGGAGACACCCTGTATGATGTGGTCTGGAGCGGCTTTACCCACACTATGTGGGCAAGCTGGGGATGAATCTGCTAACGCGCTGAAAAGATTGGGGAATGGCATCCTGAGCCGGTGGATTGGGGACAAGTGACCGATTTCCAAGCAAAATGGGGGCAAATGAGGCCGTCCAAGCCATGACGGATGAACGCTCACTCAGTCCGCTTCAGGATCGCGCCGCGGTGATCGATGTCGTGCTCGGCTTCGCCCGATCGCTCGACGTCAAGGACTGGGTGGCGTGCCGGCGCTGCTTCGCGGACGAAATCGAGACCGACTATTCGGATCTGCGCGGCGAACCGGCGTCCACCGTCAAGGCCGACGACTTCGTCGCCCTGAGACGGGCCGCGCTCGAGAAGCTCAAGACGCTGCACTTGAGCGCCAACCACCTCGTCACCGTGGACGGTGATCGCGCCACGTGCGTGTCCGCGGCGGTCATTCACCGCTTCCGGCCCGAGGACGGCGCGCGCTTCGACACCTACTGCGCCTACACCCACGCCCTCGTGCGCGGCGCCTCGGGGTGGAAGATCCACAAGGTCAAGCAGGCCGTCTACTGGAACACGGGCAACCCCGACATCCACGCCGGCGCGCGGCGATAGGTCAGCGGGCCGGCGCCTTTCGAAGAAAGTCGAAGTCGCAGCCAGCGTCGGCCTGGAGCACGTGGTCTAGGTAGAGCTTCCGGTAGCCGCGCTCCGGCGAGGCGACGGGCTTCCACGTTGCCCGCCGCTTCGAGAGTAGGGCCTCGCTCACCAAGAGATCGAGCTTCCGCTCCTTCACGCTCAGACGGATCCGATCGCCCGTCTCGACCTGCGCCAGCGGACCGCCCACGGCGGCCTCCGGCGTCACGTGGAGCACGATCGTGCCGAAGGCCGTGCCGCTCATCCGCGCGTCCGAGATGCGCACCATGTCCTTGACCCCGGCGCGCGCGAGCTTCTGCGGGATGGGGAGATAGCCCGCCTCGGGCATACCCGGCGCGCCCTTGGGGCCCGCGTTCTTGAGGACGAGGATGCTCTCGGGCGTCACCGGCAGGGCAGGATCATCGACGCGCGCCGCCAGGTCCTCGAGCGACTCGAAGACCACGGCGGCGGCCTCGATCTCGAAGAGGCGCGAGTCTGCGGCCGAGCGCTTGAGGATGGCGCCGCCCGGCGCCAGGGAGCCGAAGAGGGCGACCAGCCCGCCTACGGCCATGATCGGCTCGGTGCGGGCGCGGATCACCGAGCGATCCACGTAGCGCGGAGCCGCGTCGAGCCGCGCGCCCAGCGTCTCGCCCGTGACGGTCAGGCAGTCGAGGTGGAGCTGGGGCCGCAGCTCGGCCAAGACGGCGCCCAGGCCTCCCGCGTTGAAGAAGTCCTCCATGTAGAAATCGCCTGAGGGCTTGAGGTCCACCAGCACCGGCGTCTCGTCCGAGATCCGGTTGAGCCGCTCGAGGGAGATCGGCACGCCCACGCGGCCCGCGATCGCCGTCAGGTGGATGATGGCGTTGGTCGAGCCGCCGATGGCGAGCAGCACGCGGAGCGCGTTCTCGAACGCCTCGGGAGTGAGGACGCGCTCGGGAGTGAGCCGCGAGGCAACCAGCCGCACCGCGGCCTCGCCCGTCGCCTCGGCGGCGCGCAGCCGGTCCGCGTGAACGGCGGGGATCGCCGCCGTCCCCGGCAGCGTCATGCCGAGGGCCTCGGCGAGGCAGGCCATGGTGCTGGCCGTGCCCATCACCGCGCAGGTGCCCGCCGTCGTCGCAAGCCGGCTCTCGATTCCTTCGATCTCGTCCTTGGAGATCTGGCCCGCGCGGTAGCGCGCCCAGAAACGGCGGCAATCGGTGCAGGCCCCGAGGCGCTCGCCCTCCCAGCGCCCCGTCATCATGGGCCCCCCGATGAGCTGGATGGCGGGGACGCCGGCGGAGGCCGCGCCCATCAACTGCGCCGGCACCGTCTTGTCGCAGCCGCCGACGAGGACGACGGCGTCCATCGGCTGGGCGCGCACCATCTCCTCGACGTCCATGGACATGAGGTTGCGGTAGAGCATGCTGGTCGGCTCGAGGAAGACTTCGCCGAGCGAGATGGTCGGGAAGTCCATCGGCAGGCCGCCCGCCGCGAGGACGCCGCGCTTGACCGCGTCGATCAGCTCGGGGAAGTGGCGGTGGCAGTTGTTGAACCCGCTGCCCGAATCCGCGATGCCGACGACTGGTTTGGCGAGGCTCTCGGCCGAGTAGCCCATGGATCGGGCGAACGATCGCCTGAGATAGAGCGCGAAATCCCGGTCGCCGTAGTTCGTCAGCCCGCGAGAGAGCCCCTGGTCCATGTCTCGCGCCCCGTCTTGTCCTGGGCGGCCTCCTACCTCATCTCCGGGATGACCCAGAGGGGCTTCTCGCCCCGCGCCACCCGCTGGACGTTGTCGAAGGCGTTCCGGAAGGCCTTGGTCCAGTTCTCCCAGGTCGGCCCCGCCGAGTGCGGAGTGAAGGTGACGTTCTCGAGACCGAAGAGCGGGTGGTTGATGAGCGGCGGTTCCTCGACCATGACGTCGAGCCCCGCCGCGGAGATCTGCTTCGAGAGGAGCGCGTGGCGCAGGGCCTCTTCGTCCACGACGGGGCCGCGGCAGGTGTTGATCAGGATGGCGTCCTTCTGCATCATCGCGAACTCGCGCGCGCCCATCATCTTGCGCGTGGCGTCGTTGAGCGGAACGTGCAGGCTGACCACGTCGGAGGTCTGGAGCAGCTCGGGGAAGAGCGTGAACTTGACGCCGAGGGCGTCCTCCTGGTCTTCGGTGAGCCGGACGATGTCGTAGTACTGGATGTCCATGTCGAAGCCTTCAGCGCGGCGCGCCACCTTCTTGCCGATGGTGCCGAGGCCCACGATGCCGAGCTTCTTGCCCGCCAGCTCGTACGTCCGCGTGGTCGAGAAGTCGCCGACCCGCCACTTGCCATGCGTCACGTTGATGTGGTGCCAGGCCATCTTCTTGTAGACGGCGAGGATCAGCATCATGGTGTGCTCGGCGACGGCGACGGAGTTGGAGCCGCCGTTGTTGGCGATGGGCACGCCGGCCTTCTTCGCTGCGGGTACGTCGACCCTGTCGTAGCCCGCGCTGATGAGCTGCACCAGCTTGAGCCCCGACCCCGCCTTGAAGAAGGCCTCGCCCATGCCGGCCCGCGGGAACCCGACGTAGTACTCGGCGCCCGCCACGTGCTTGAGGAAGTCCGGGTGGTCGTGCTCGGTGACGACCAGCTCGTATCCCGCGGGCACCATCGAGCGGGCGGTATCCATGATGGGGTCGGGCATCTTCGGGGCGAAGACGATCTTGGTGGCCACGCGATTCTCCTTTGGTCCGGGTTCCGGGCTAGGGCTTCGGTTGGAGCAGCATGTAGGTGGCGCGCCCGACGGCGACGAGCTTGCCCGTGCCGTCGGTGATGCGGGCCTCGCCGAACGCGACGGAGCGCCCGCGGCGCAAGAGCCGTCCCTCGGCGACGATGTCACCGTCGCCCGCCGCGGCGAGAAAGCTGACGTTGAGGTCGAGCGTGGCCTGTCCCACGCCACCGGCGGCGTTGTCGTGGGTCGTGCCGAGGGCGCCGCCGACCGCCATGTCCACGAGCGCGCTGAGCACGCCGCCGTGAACCGGGGCGCCGGCCGCGTTCCGGAGTCCGTCCTTGACGGGCACGCGGAGGCGCACCCAGCCCTCGCCGGCGTCGTCGACCTGGACGCCCAGGTAGCGCCAGAAGAGGTTGGCCTGGGCGCGCTCGCGGGTCAGGGTCAGGAGGTCGGCGGGCATGGGGGCCTAGTTATACCGAAAACTCGCGCGGGACTCAACGGAAGCTGTCCGATGCCCTTGCTTCCGCCGGGCGTTTGGGCGAGGCTATCCTGGTGACGGCCTGTCCGGACTGCGGGCACGAGAACGCCAGCGGCCAGAAGTTCTGCGGCGAGTGCGGCGCGGGCCTGGCCAGCCGCTGCCCCACCTGCGGCACCGTCAGCCCGCTGGGCCAGAAGTTCTGCGGCGACTGCGGCAGCGCCATCGCGCCGGGCACTGCGCCGGCCGCCGCCGCGCCCGCCGCCGCCCGCTTCAGCTCGCCGCACGCCTACACGCCCAAGCACCTCGCCGAGCGCATCCTCACCTCGAAGACCGCCCTCGAGGGCGAGCGCAAGCAGGTCACGGTCCTCTTCGCCGACATGAAGGGCTCGACGGAGCTGCTCGCCGACCGCGACCCGGAGGAGGCGCGGCGGATCCTCGACCCCGTGCTCGAGCGGATGATGGAGGCGGTGCACCGCTACGAGGGCACGGTGAATCAGGTCATGGGCGACGGCATCATGGCGCTCTTCGGCGCGCCGCTCGCCCACGAGGACCACGCCGTGCGCGCGTGCTACGCGGCCCTGCGCATGCACGAGGCGATCCGGCGCTACACGGAGGACGTGCGGCGCACCCACGGCGCCGAGGTCCAGATCCGCGTCGGGATCAACTCCGGCGACGTGGTGGTACGCTCGGTGGGCAGCGACCTGCGGATGGACTACACCGCGGTCGGGCAGACGACGCACCTCGCCGCGCGCATGGAGCAGCTCGCCCCGGCCGGCACGACTCGGCTCACCGCGGACACGCTGCGCCTCGCAGAGGAGTTCGTGCAGGTGCGCCCGCTCGGGCCCATCCCCGTCAAGGGCCTCGCCGCGCCCGTGGAGGTGTTCGAGCTGACGGGCGCCAGCGCCGTCCGGACGCGCCTGCAGGCCTCGCGGGCCCGCGGGTTCAGCCGCTTCGTGGGCCGGGATGGGGAGATGGACCAGATCCGGCAGGCGGCCGCCCAGGCCCGGCAGGGGCGGGGCCAGCTCGTCGCCGTCGTCGGCGAGGCGGGGGTCGGCAAGTCGCGGCTCTTCTACGAGTTCACCCACTCGCACCACGTGCTCGGCGCGAACGGGGGTGGCTGGCGGGTGCTCGAGGCCAGCTCGGTGTCCTACGGCAAGGCCACGCCGTTCCTGCCGCTGGCCGAGCTATTGCGCGGCTACTTCCGCATCGACGACCGCGACGACCTGCGCAGCGTCCGGGCCAAGGTGACGGGCACGCTCCTCACCCTCGACCGCGCGCTCGAGGAGGCCGTCGCGCCAGTGCTGTGGATCCTCGACGCCCTCGAGCCCGGGGCCGCGTTCCTCGGCCTGGAGCCGCCGCAGCGCCGCCGGCGCGCCATGGAGAGCGTTAAGCGGGCGCTGCTGCGCGAGAGTCAGGTACAGCCGCTGCTTCTCCTGTTCGAGGACCTCCACTGGATCGACACGGAGACGCAGGCCGTCCTCGACAGCCTGGCCGAGAGCCTGGGGAGCGCGGCCGTCCTGCTCGCCGTCAACTACCGGCCTGAGTACCGCCACGGCTGGGGCAGCAAGACCTACTATCGCCAGCTCCGCATCGACCCGCTGCCGCCGGAGAGCGCGGACGCGCTGCTCCGGGCCCTCCTCGGCGCCGACCCGTCCACCGCGCCGCTCGCGCCGCTCCTCATCGCGCGGACGGAGGGCAACCCGCTCTTCCTCGAGGAGAGCGTGCGGACCCTCGTCGAGACGGGCGCCCTCGCCGGCGAGCCCGGGGCGTACCGGCTCGTCCGGCCCGCCGCCACCATCCAGATGCCCGCGACGGTCCAGGCCATCCTCGCCGCGCGCATCGATCGCCTCCGCCCGGAACTCAAGCGCCTGCTCCAGGCTGCCGCCGTCGTGGGCAAGGATGTGCCCGTGGCGCTCCTCGCCGCCGTCGCGGAGATGGCGGACAACGCCCTGCACCCGGCGCTGGGCGAGCTACAGACCGCGGAGCTCCTGTACGAGGCGCGCCTGTTTCCCGACATCGAGTACACGTTCAAGCACGCCCTCACCCACGAGGTCGCCTACAACGGCGTGCTCCAGGAGCGCCGGCGTGCGCTCCACGCCACGATCCTCGAGAGGCTCGAGCGCCTGCACGCCGACCGCCTCGCCGAGCACGCCGAGGTGCTCGCGCACCACGCGGTGCGGGCGGCCATCCCAGACAAGGCCGTCCGCTACCTGCGCGAGGCGGGGGCGAAGGCGGTCGCGCGCTCCGCGAACCGCGAGGCCGTCGAGTTCTTCGAGCGTGCGCTGGCGCTCCTCGCCGAGCTGCCCGAGACGCGGGATACACTGTCCGAGGCCCTCGACCTGCGCATCGCCCTGGGCACGCCACTCATCGCCGTGCACGGCGCGCCCTCGCCGCTCGTGGAGGCGTCGTATCTCGCCGCGCTGGAGCTGGTGGAGGGCCTCGACGACGCCGCGCGCCGGTTCACCGTGCTGTGGGGTCTCTGGTATGTCCGCTACACAAGGGGTGACTACGGCCCCGCGGTGGAGGCCGGCGAGCGATTACTCGCGATCGCCACGCAAGGCGACGACCAAGGGCAATTGCTCGAGGCACACCATACCCTGTGGCCCACGCTGGTGTCGATGGGCGAGGCGAAGCGCGCCCTGCCGCACATGGAGCGCGGCGTCGCCCTCTACGACCGGGAGCGCCACGGATCATATGCCCTGCTCTACGGCGGCCACGACCCCGGCGTGTGCTGCCGCTACTACCTGGCGCTGAGCCAGTGGGCGCTCGGGTATCCCGAGCAGGCGCTGGCCTCGGCGTACGAGGCGTCGCGCCTCGCCGAGACGCTGGGACATGCGTTCACATCAGCCATCGCGCTATGGTTCGCCACCTTCGTCCACTACCAGCGCGGCGATCGGCCCGCCGCGGTCGCCAGCGCCGAGCGCGCCCTCGCCCTCATCGAGACGCATGGCTTCGCGGCCTGGGCCACCGACACGGTCATGCTCCTCCACGCGTCCCGAAGCGGGCCTGAGGGCGTCGAGCCGCTGAACGCCCTGCGCCGGCAGATGGCGGCGGCACAGAGCACCGCCTGGCGCCGCGTGATGAGCGGCTGCATCCTCGCGTCGCTATACGGCGAGGCCGAGGCGTCGGCGCAAGGACTGGAGGTGCTGGCATCGCTGGGAGATCCGGATGGCGGCGGCTACTATGGCTCCGAGATCGCCCGGCTCGAGGGTGAGCTGCGACGGCGGCTCGCGCCACATGTCCCCGAGGATGCCGCGCGCTGCTTCGAGCGGGCGATCGAGATGGCGCGTCGTCGGGACGCGAGGTCGTTCGAGCTGCGCGCCGCGACGAGCCTCGCCCGCCTGTGGCGCGACCAGGGCCGGCGCGAGGACGCGCGCCGTGCGCTCGCCGACGTCTACGGCTGGTTCACCGAGGGCTTCGACACCCAGGACCTCCGCGCGGCGAAGGCCCTGCTCGACGAGATCGCGTCGGGCTAGAGGCCCCGCCGGCTCAGTAGCTCCCGCCCAGCTTGCGGTGATCCCAGCTCGTCACCCTGCGTGAGACCCAAACGCGCACGTCGGCAGTGGTAGACTCCTCACCTGGCTCGGGAACCGCCTGGACCAAGGAGGCGACATGGCGACCAGGATCGGCATCATCGGGGCAGGGGCCATCGGCTCGATCGTCGGCGGCATGCTGACGAAGGCCGGCCACGACGTCACGCTCATCGAGCAGTGGCCGGAGCACGTCGAGGCGATGAAACGCGTGGGCCTCCGGCTCTCGGGGACCTGCGGCGAGCACGTGGTTCCTGTCAAAGCGCTCCACATCCACGAGGTGCAGAGCCTTCGCGAGCCCTTCGACGCCATCTTCATCTCGGTCAAGAGCTATGACACCGAGTGGGCGACCGCGATGGCGGTGACTAATCTCCGCCGGCCGGACGGCGTGGTCGTGGACTTCCAGAATGGGATCAACGACGAGCGCGTAGCGGCGGTGGCGGGCAGGGAGCGGACGCTCGGCTGCGTCATCACGATTAGCGCGGGTATGTACGAGCCGGGCCACGCGATCCGCACCGACAGAGGCGCCGTTGGCTTCAAGATCGGCGAGCACGACGGCAAGGACACGCAACGCGCACGGGAAATTGCGCTCATCATGAACGACGTCGCGACCAGCAAGGTCACGACTAACCTCTGGGGCGAGCGCTGGTCCAAGCTGGCCGTCAACTGCATGGTCAATCCGATCTCGGGGCTGTCCGGTTTCGATTCCGCCGAAGCGCGGACCGACCGCGTGCCGCGACGCATCGCCGTCTTCACAGCGGCCGAGGTGATCCAGGTCGGGCGCGCGCGCGGGTACGAAGTCGAGCCCATCTACAGCATCGAGACCCAGCGCTTCGTGGACGCGACCCAGGGCAAGGGACTGGACGAAGTCGAGGCCGACATGGCGCGCGACGCCAAGAGCCGGGTCGGCGGCCGGCCCTCCATGCTCCAGGACGTGATGAAGGGGCGCCGCACCGAGATCAACTATCTCAACGGCTACGTCGCCGAGCAGGGGCGGCAGGTCGCCGTGAAGACGCCGCTCAACGACAAGATCGTCGAGCTGGTCAACGCCCCCGGCGTAGGCCTCCTCAAGCCCGATCCGAAAAACCTCGATCCGCTCTGGGCCCTCGTCCCACACTAGATTTGACGGCTACGACGGCTTGGGCTAGGCTCGGCGCGTGCTCGACCTCGTGATCCGCGGCGGACGTGTCGTGACGCCCCAGGGCGTCGGCTCCTGGGACGTGGGCGTGCAGGACGGGCGCATCGCGGTGCTGGGCGCCCCCGGCACCATGCCCACGGAGGCCGCCCGGGTCATAGACGCGACGGGCCTCATCGTCACGCCGGGCGGCGTCGAGCCCCATACGCACCTCGCTCACGCGATCATGTCGCATCCGGAGTCGCCGTCCATCACGCTTGGCCCCGAAGAGGACACGCGGGGCATGGCCTGTGGCGGCACCACGACCCACATTGATTTCTGCTACGTGCGGCCGGGCAGCGACATCATGCCGGTGCTCGAGCAGCGCGCCGCGCGGTGGAAGGGGCAGTCGCACGTGGATTACGCCTTCCACATCACCTTGGCGGGCGCGCTGCCGCTCCGCGTCTTCGAGCAGATCCCCGAGGCGATCCAGCAGGGGCACCCGTCCTTCAAGGTGTTCACGACCAACATCCTGCCGCCGCACCCCAAGCGCGCGGGCAACCGCCTCGACTTCGGGCGCATCGGCTTCGCCATGGAGAAAGTCGCCGCGCACGGCGGCATCATGGTCGTCCACGGCGAGGACGAGGACCTCGTCCAATTCAACTACGAGCGCTTCCGCGAGGAAGGCCGGATGGACGGGACGAACCTGCACCTCGTGCACAGCAAGCTCTCCGAGCTGCTGGCCTTCCGGCGCACGATCGCCCTGGCGAAAGCCAACGATGCGGCAGTGTACTTCGTCCACACCTCGGCCAGGGAGGGCGTGGACGCGATCGGCGAGGCGCGATCCCTCGGCCTGCCGGTCTACGGGGAGACGCTCCACCAGTACGCGTGCTTCAACGCCGAGTACTACAAGACGCCGCGCGGCTTCTGCTCCCACACCTATCCGTCGCTGAAGTTCCCCGAGGACCAGAAGGCGCTCTGGGACGGGCTCGTGCACGGCGGGCTCTCGACACTGGCGACCGACGAGTACCCCACGAGCCTCGAGCTCAAGCTCAGGGGGCGCACGATCGAGGATGTCACGGGCGGCAACGTGGGCGCGGAAGCGCGCCTTGGCATCGGCTTCACGGAGGGCGTGGGCAAGCGCGGCATGACGCTCGAGCGCTTCGCCGACATCACGGCGACGAATGCCGCGCGAATATTTGGTCTCTACCCTCGCAAAGGCGTGATCGCGCCCGGCAGCGACGCCGACTTTGCCCTCATCGACCCCTCGATCAGGAAGACGCTCGCCAAGGACGACTTCCACGTGACGGACTACAGCCCGTGGGAAGGCTGGCAGGTGACGGGTTGGCCCGTCGTCACCATCCTGCGCGGCCACGTCATCGCGGAGCGCGGCAAGCTTCTGGGCTCGACGTCCGACGGCCAGCTCCTGCTCCGCAAGCTCGATCCCCAGGTGTTGCAGCGCCCCATCTGCTGACCGGAGGTTTCCCATGGCCGGCAAGCACTTCGAAGAGCTCCTGGTCGGGCAGGTGTTCCAGCATCAGCCCGGCCGCACCGTCACCGAGGCCGACAACGTCTTTTTCTCGTGCCTCACCATGAACCCGCAGCCGCTGCACGTGGACTTCCACGCGGCGGCCAAGGCCGAGTTCGGCAAGCCGCTCGTCAACAGCCTCTTCACCCTGGGCGTGGCGGTGGGGCTGTCGGTGGGCGACACGACGCTCGGCACGACGGTGGGCAACCTCGGCTTCGAGAAGGTCGAGTTCCCCAAGCCCGTCTTTCACGGCGACACCATCTATTCGGAGACCGAGGTGGTCGAGAAGCGGGACTCCAAGTCCCACCCCGAGTGGGGCATCGTCACCTTCGAGCACCGCGCCAAGAACCAGCACGGCGACCTCGTCATGCGCTGCCGGCGGGCGGCCATGATGCGCAGGACAAAAGGCTGAGCGTGCGCCGCTCGCTCCACTTCGTCCCCGGCGGCCAGGAGAAGATGATCGCCAAGGCGTTGACGCTCCCCGCCGACGGGCTCATCCTCGACCTCGAGGATGCCGTGCCGCCGCAGCAAAAGCCCGCGACGCGGCCCATCGTCCGCCGCTGGCTCGAGACGCTCGACTTCGGCGGTCGCGAGCGCTGGGTCAGGATGAATCCCATCTTCACCGAGCACGCCGTGCCCGACCTCGAGGAGACCATCACCGCCCGGCCGGACGGCTACCTCGTTCCCAAGCCGCGCACCGCTGACGACGTGAGGCGCATCGCGGCCCAGCTCGAGCGCCTCGAGGAAAAGCACGGGCTGCCGTTCGGGTCGACCAAGCTCATCCTGATCGCCACCGAGACGCCGCAGGGCCTGCTGAACATCGGCGAAATCACCGCAGCAAGTAATCGTATCGTCGCCATCTCCTGGGGTATCGAGGACCTGTCGGCGGCCATGGGCCTGCCGCGCGTGCGCGACGACGCGGGGCGTTACCTGGACATCCCGCGCCACGCGCGCGTCATGTGCGCGGTCGCCGCGTCCGCCGCGGCAGTCGAAGCCCTCGACACCGTCTACACCGACATCCCCGACCTGGACGGCCTCCGCCGCGAGTGCCGCGATGGAGTCGCGATGGGCTTTAGCGGAAAGATGTCCATACACCCGAGCCAGATCGAGGTGATCAACCAGGAGTTCACGCCGTCCAAGGCCGAGGCTCTAGACGCGCTGGCCCTGATCGCGGCCTTCGAGGAGCACGCGAACAAGGGCGCCGGCGCCTTCTCTTGGAAGGGCCAGATGATGGACCAGCCGCATCTCACGCGCGCGAAGAAAATCGCCGAGCGCGCGCGGCGGGCGGGCGTGATCTGAAGCGCGGCCTCACGCCGCGCCGCGCCGCCGTGGCCATGGCGGCGCTCCTCATCGCGAGCGCCATCGTCTTCGCCCTGCCGCTCGGCCGCCGCCCGCTCGACAACCAGGACGAGGCGCGCTACAGCCTGCTGGCGCGGAAGGCCGTCGAGGGCGGCTACTGGATCCTGCCTCGCGTCCGCGGCGAGGTCTACCTCAACAAGCCGCCGCTCTACTTCTGGACGGTGGCCGTCTTCGCGCTGCCTTGGGGAGTCGTCACCGATGCGAATGCGCCCATCGCCTCGGTCGCCTCGGCGCTGGCGGGCCTCCTCGCCGTCTTTGCCATCGGACGCCTGCTGTGGGGCGCGCCCGCGGGGCTGGCCGCCGCGCTCATTCTCGCCACGAGCCCCTTCTACTTCTTCATGGCGCACCAAGTCCTGACCGACATGATGCTCACGGCCTGGATGAGCTGGGCGCTCTACTTCTATCTGGCCGCCGGCCGCGCGGCGAATCCGCTCCGGCCGCTCCTCGGCTTCTACCTTTGCGTTGCGGGCGCGCTCGCGAGCAAGGGGCCGGCCGCGCTCATGGCGCTCGTGGCTGTCGTGGCGGCGACCCTGGCCGCGGACGGCTTCCGCGGGCTCAAGCGCCTGAAGCTGCCGCTGGGTCTCGCCCTCATCGCGCTGACGGCGCTGCCCTGGCTCCTGCCCTATCTCTTTCAGCGCGAGCGGAGCTAC
Source organism: Candidatus Methylomirabilota bacterium (assembly GCA_035936835.1). Taxonomy (NCBI): domain Bacteria; phylum Methylomirabilota (SeqCode); species Candidatus Methylomirabilota bacterium. The sequence continues at coordinate 58,160 of DASYVT010000159.1, forward strand.
GGTCGGGCCGTGGTGATGACGGACTATCTCGGCTGGTATTTCAGGAGCGCCGTCGCCTCACGGCTGGAGGCGGTGGCGGGGCACCTCGCGCGCTTCCTGCCGTGGGGCTTCTTCATCCTTCCCGCGGGATTGTGGTGGGTTCGCGAGCGCGATGCCCATCGGCAAAGACTGCTGGTCTGGGCGGCGACGCTGATCGTGCTCCTGAGCCTCTCGGGAGAGCAGCGGGCCCGCTACTTCCTTCCGCTGTGGCCCGTCTTCGCGCTTCTGGTCGCCGACTTCTTCGTGGGGGCCGCCGAGCGGGCCCGGGGGGTGGTGACGGGGGCGGCCGTGGTCTATCTCATATTAATGATGGGGGTGGGCGCCTACGTGCTCTGGGGCACGGCCTCGGGTCCGGACGCGGTTTTCCTTCCGGTCGCCTCGTGGGAGCGCTATGTCGTGGCCGGAGCGCTCGTCGCGGGCTCGGCGCTCGCGCTGCTCAGCCTGCGGGTGGATCACAGCGGCCTGGCGGCGTCGGCCTGGATCGCGATGGGCCTCGGCATAGCGTTGGCCGTGACGGCGCACGGCTACCCGCCCCGTTTCGCCAAGGACCACGACTACCCCGGAATCGCCCGGCGCATCACACCTCTTCTCGATCCGGCGCAGCCGCTGCTGGCCTATCCCGACGCCAACCTCGCCTGGGATTTCTATCTGCGCAGTCCCGTGAGCGAGGTGAGGAGCGAAGGCGAGGCCACAGCGCTCCTCGCCGCCCAGCCCAAGGCGCGGCTCCTGATCCGCGCGGAAGACTGGCAGCGGCTCAAGCCCCAGGCCGACGCCGGCTGGAAGGTGCTCGACGAAGGGCAGGTCGGCCGCCGCCGCTTCGTGCTGCTGGGCAGCTAACGGACAAGGAGATCGGCATGGAATTCCAGCTTCGAAAGATCGGACACGTCGTGCTCAATGTCAGCGACCTCGACGCCTCGGTGCGCTTCTACCAAGAGGTGCTCGGCCTGCGCGTCACGGACCGCTATCCCGACAGCATGGTGCCCGGGAGCATGGTCTTTCTCTGTGTGAGCGGCGACCATCACGGGGTGGCGCTCGTGGGGGGCGGCAGGAAAGCCGAGGGAGACCGGGAGGCGACCAAGGCCGCGGGCGGCAGCCTCAACCACTTCGCCTTCGAGGTGGGATCCCTCGACGAGGTGTTCCGCGCCCGCGCGTGGCTACGAAAGCATGGCGTGCCCATTGTCTTCGAGGGCCGGCGCCGCGCGGGCTGTCAGATCGCCGTGGAGTTCACGGACCCAGACGGCAATAACCTCGAGATCTACTGGAACATCGACCAGATCGGCACCGACGGCCACGTCCGCCCCGCGAGCCAGTGGCGCCAGGCGCGTTCCCTCGAAGACGCCGTCGCCAATCCCGTGGAAGGCCAGACCCTCCCGACGTCGTTCCGATAGGTCGGGCTGGGCCAACTCGCAGGCGGCTCAAAAAGGTCCAGATGCGAGGCGGCGCCCCGCGGCGAAGGCCGTCGAGAAGGGTCCAGATGCGAGGCGGCGCCCGAAGGCCGCAGGCGAGGCGTAGTTTCTCTACGTTGAGCCCGCGGCCGAGGGCGCCAACGAAGCAGATGGGCCCTTATCGGCGGCCTGCGAGCCTGCTAGAACATCATTACCGAGCGCGCCACTTCGCCCGCCTTCATGGCGCGGAAGAACTCGTTCACGTCTTCAAGCTTGCCCCGGCGCGTGATCATCTCGTCCAGCTTGAGGCGGCCCTGCCGGTACAGCTCGATGTAGCGCGGCATGTCCACCTTGAAGCGGTTCGACCCCATGCTGCAGCCCTGGATCTTCTTCTCGCGGAGGAACATGTAGCCGTCGAGCTCGACCTTTTCTCCCATCGGGATCATGCCCACGACGGTGGCGGTGCCGCCCGGCCGGATGCAATCGAAGCACTGCTCGGCGGCGATCTTGAGGCCGATGCACTCGAACGAGTAGTCCACCCCGCCGTTCGTCAACGCGCGGATGGCCTGCACGGGATCGCCTGATTTGGCGTTGACCCCGTGGGTGGCGCCCAGCTCGCGCGCCGTGGCGAGCTTGGCCTCGACCGTGTCCACGGCGATGATCATGCGCGCCCCGGCGATGCGCGCGCCCTGGATCGCTGCGAGCCCGACGCCGCCGGCGCCGAAGACCGCGACGGTCGATCCCGCCTCGATCCGCGCGGTGTTCAGCACCGCGCCGACGCCCGTGGTGACGCCGCAACCGATCAAGGCGGCGCGGTCCAGCGGCATCGTGTCGTCGATCTTCACGAGCGCGTTCTCGTGCACCAGCATCTTCTCCGCGTAGGCGGACAGGTTGGCGAACTGGTTGACGGGCTGGCCCTTCCAGGAGAGCTTGGGCGGATCCGTCTTGGCGCGGACGGGTCGGGTCTGGCAGAGGTGTGTCCTGCCGGTGAGGCAGTAGTCGCAGTGCCCGCAGAAGACCGAGAGACACGCGATGACGTGGTCGCCCGGCTTGAACTCGCTGACCTGGAGGCCGACCTCCTCGACGATGCCGGCTGCCTCGTGGCCGAGAATGGCGGGCGTCGGGAACGGGTAATAGCCGTCCACGAAGTGCAGGTCGCTATGGCAGACCCCCGAGGCGACGACACGCACCAGCACCTCGCGGCCGATGGGCTTGTCGATGTCCACTTCCTCGATCGTCAGCGGCTGATGCGGACCATGGAATACGGCAGCCTTCATATCGTCCTCCTCTATCGGTCTAGTGGGATCCGGGCGGCGTGCAGGCACAGACATTGCGCCGCCTCGCCCGAGGTGTCAAGGCCCCCAAGGTTCTCGAGTCGGTCCTCGAGCACGTCGTCAGACCGCGCCGGAATCGGAGAGCGTCCGCGTGGCGGGGTCATCGAGATGGGCGATGCAGTTGAGCAGCCGCACCCGCCACGGCGCCGGATGGTCTACGACGGTGAGCGCTGTATTCTCCCAGCGTACCGGGACCTCCTGGCCCTCCGGCAGGATCAAGTGTCTTGCGGCCAGGGAGCGGCAGACGAGCCCGTGCGTCACAACCGCAAGATGCCCGCCGGTCGCGGTGGCGGCCTCCTGCACGAGCGCCCAGGCGCGATCGACGCGCGCGTGGAAGACTTCCCAGGTCTCGCCGTTCGGCGGCGCGTAGTCCGGCGCGAACATGTCGAAGCCGAGCTCCGCGTAGGGCGTGCCCCGGAGATCGCCGAAGCTGCGCTCCTGCAGCAGAGGGTCGTAGCTGATGGGCGCGCCCGTCACGCGCTGAAGATGCTCGGCCGTCGTCGCGGCACGGGCGAAATCGCTCGAGAGGATGGCGGCGATGCCCTCCGCCTCGAGACGGCGGGCGAGGCGCTCGGCTTGGGCGACGCCGCGGGGAGAGAGCGGGTTGTCGGGCAACTGAACGGTGCGCGAGGCGTTGCCGAGCGTCTCGCCGTGACGGATCAGGAAGATCGCCATCCGGGAGCTGGAGACGGCTTAGATCACGCGCTCGCGTCGCAGCGCCGCGATGTCGACTGAAGCGTAGCCGAGGCCCGCGAGAATCTGATCAGTCTGCTGGCCGAGCTTGGGCGCCGTCGCGCGCACTCCTACGTCGCTCGCTGACATCCGCACGGGCGTGCGGATGTGGGGCACGCGTCCGAGCTCCGCGTCCTCGGCGTAGACCACGAGCTCGCGGTGCTGGACCTGCGGATCGGCGAAGAGCTCTGCGTAGGTGTACACGGGCCCGCAGGGCACGCCCGCGTCGTCCAGTACCTTGCTCCAGTGCGCGGACGACGCTGTCGCCAGGACCGCCGACAGTTCCGCTTCGAGCACGACACGATTGCGCATGCGGTCGGCGCCGCGGCGGAAGCGCGGATCATCTATCCACTCCGGATGCCCGAGAGCCTTGGCGGCGCGCTCCCAGATGCCCTGGCCGGCCGCGCCGATCATCATGTAACCGTCTTTCGTCTCGAAGCGTTGGTACGGCGCGTTCTGACGGTGGCGCGAGCCCTGGCGCGTGGGCTCCTTGTGATCGGCCAGCCAGCCCGCGCTCGTCCATGAGGAAAAGCCCACGGCTGTCTCGAGGAGCGAGCACTCGACCTTCTGCCCCTGGCCCGTGCGCTGGCGCTCGTAGAGCGCCGCGAGGATGCCCTGGGCCCCCCACATCCCGGTGCCGAGGTCGCAGATGGGCAGGCCGACGGAGGTCGGCGGACCGTCAGGCTCTCCAGTGACGTGCATGATCCCGCCCATGCCCTGGGCGATCAGATCGAAGCCGCCCCGCTCGCGGTAGGGGCCGTCGGAGCCGAAGCCGGAGAGCTGTGCATAGACGAGGCGCGGGTTCTCCTGCTTGAGCGTCTCGTAGCCGAGGCCCGCCCGGTCCATGACTGTCGGGCGATAGTTTTCGACAAGCACATCCATGCCCGTCACGAGCTTGAGGAAGATCTCCTTCCCGCGGGGCGCCTTGTAGTCGAGCGTCAGGCTTTTCTTGTTGCGGTTGATGTAGCGGAAGTAGGGATTGCGCTCGCTGCCGTCGCCCATGGCGCGCGAGGAGTCGCCCGCGCCGGGCCGCTCGACCTTGATCACGTCCGCGCCCATGTCGGCCAGGATCATGGTGCAGTAGGGCCCCGCCATGTGCTCCGTCAGGTCGAGGACCTGGAGACCTTCCAGCGGACCCCGCGGATTCTTCTCGGCCATGCCGCCTCCGTGAAAGTCGTACGTCCACGCGTCCGACTTGCCAATCCCGGGGAATCATAGCACTCCGTGGCGCGGACATGAGCGGCGCCCGGCGAGCTGGGCCCGGGTTCTTGTCGAGTCCGGAGATCCGGTGCTACGCTGGCGGACGCCATGTCTGCACCACCCCCTCCGCGCGATCCGCTCTTCGAGCCGGCACTTGAGGAACTTGCCCGTGGTGCCCTTCGTCCGGCGATGATGGCCGGGCGCCGGCGGGTGGTCCGGCAGACCCTCGTCTATGCCGGGCTCGCCCCATTCCTCCTGGCCGTGCTGCTCCCGCTTGTGTGGATGGTGATCACGGCGTTCAAGGACGAGCGGGACCTCTACGCGATGGGTTTCCCGCTGTGGTTCCACGAGCCGCCGACCCTTAAGCATTTTCACCTCTTGTTCACTCAGACCTGGTTCGCCACGTGGGTTGTCAACACGGCGTTGGTGTCGGCCTCCGTCGTCGTGATCACGGTGGTCACAGCGGTTCCGGCGGCCTACGCGCTGGCGCGGCTCCGTCTGCCGGGAGCGGGGAACCTCGGCATCGCGCTCTTCATGACCTACCTCGTGCCGCCGATCATCCTGTTCCTCCCCCTCACGTATGTCGTGGCCCGGCTCGGGCTCATGGACTCGTGGTGGGCGCTGGTGCTGGTCTATCCGACGTTCACCATTCCGTTCTGCACGTGGCTGATGGCAGCCTTTTTCCGCACGGTGCCGCTGGAGATCGAGGAGGCCGCCTGGATCGACGGCTGCGGCGTGGCGGGCGGCCTTCTCCGTGTGGCCCTGCCGCTCAGCATGCCCGGCATCGTGACCACGGCGATCTTCGCCTTCACGCTGTCGATGCAGGACTATCTCTACGCCGTGGTGCTCTCGTCCCCCGTCGAGCAGAAGGTGATCACGGTCGGCCTGTCGACCATGCTCATCAGGGGCGACATCTTCTTCTGGGGCTCGCTCATGGCGGGCGCCCTGCTCGTGGGCGTGCCCACCGCCCTCGTCTTCAACCTGGTCCTCGACCGTTTCGTCCGCGGCCTGACGGGCGCCTGACCCCGGCCGTCGCCGGGCTCAGGGCCGTACGGCGGGCGCCTCGAATGTCATTCCGCGCGCGCGCCACATCAGGAATAGCTCGAGATCGACGAATTCGGGGGCGCCGTATTCATGCGGTTCCGCGCGCATCCCGACAAGACAGTTGCGCAGCCGCCGCTGGAGCGAGCCGAGGCTCTGCCACTCCAGGCGGTAGAGCGGATATCCGGTCGGGTGCGCTTGCGGTATGACGTTGCCCGCGAGCCGCCGCCCCCAGTTGTCGTCGTGACACTGGCTGCAGGCAAGATTGAGCTGGCCCTGGCGCCGATGGAACGCCGCGCGGCCGGCATCGAGGAACGGCTGCGTCCGCTGGTCGATCCCGAGCTCGATCGGCAGGCCGCGTGATTGGCGCGCGACGTAGGCGGTCAGCGCCAGCAGGTCCCTGCCCTCCCAGGTAAGCGCCGGCGCTTTCTGCTGGTTGATGCGGCAGGCGTTGATGCGCTGCTCGAGGCTGACCGGCCGTCCCCGCGCGGGGTCGAACGACGGATGACGGGCGGCGACGCCCTTCATGCTCGCGCGGGCATCGCCGTGGCAGTCGGCGCAGGCGCGGCCGGCGGTCCCGATCTTCCGGTTCCACAGCCCTTCGCCCTCGAGCACCCAGAGCAGGCCCGGATTGGCGCTGTCGTCGTCCTGCATCGCGCGCGTCTCACGGCTCATGAAGTCGTAGCCCGAGCGGCGCTCGGAGCGCGGGATCTCGCCGGCGAATGCCGACGTTGCCATCACGATTGCACCTACCGCGGCGCAGAGTCGCCGCACTTAACCGACGGTGATGGCGACCGACTCGGTCACCGAAAAACCACTGTCGCCGGTCCAGTGGAACGCAATCGTGCCGCTCTCCGTGGCGACCGTGGAGAACGCGATGAACGGATTCGCGGCGATCGCCGGGTGCAGCTCGGCGCGGAAGACTTCCGTGCCGTTGTAGGTGCACACGAAGAGCCTGATGATGTCACGCGGGATCAGCACGCCGAGCTGGCTGCGGCGATACCCGGTCTCCATCGGATGCGAAATCAGCGTCTTGACATCGATGATCTCGCCGCGTCTAGCCCGCGCCGGCACGTTGATCAGCGCGCTCGCCACGGCTACGCCTCCTCCAGACACGCCGCGAGGGTCACCACGACGGCCGCGCTGCCGGACCAGAACGAGCCGTCGCTCAGCTCGCAGATGGCAACCACGGTCTGCGTGTCGGCGAGCCGGATGCGTGTCGCCACGCTCGCCCGCCCGGCGCGCGGCCCGAGGCGGAAGCTCACGACGTCGGGCTGCGGGTTCTTTTCCGTGAAGACGTGAATGGCCCTGACGTGGTCGGCCTGGGTCATCGGGTTCTCGACGCTGACGGCGAGCGGCACGGCATTGCCGTTCTCGACCAGCGGCGGCAGGTCGAGCTTCACCTTGCCCGTGTTGACGCGAGCCGGGCCCACGACCTTGCGGATGGCTTCCTGCATTGCCGCAGGCGTCGCGCGCGCGGGCTTGACCTGGAGCATCGACGCCAGGCCGATCCCGGCCGCGGCGCCGCTGGCGGACAGCAGGAATTGGCGGCGCGAGGTGCGCGGTTTCATTCAGTCACGCAGCGTCGTCAAGAAGGCCACCACGTCCTCGATCTGCTCCGCGCTCAAGACGGGCTTGCCGCGGTAGGCCGGCGCGACCCGCACCAGTCCCTCGGTCCGATGATAGGCCGGCATGATCGTCGCCGGGTTGACCCGGCCCGGATCGGCGATTTTGAGCCGCAGTTGGCCCTCCGAGAATCGGCTCCCAGCTCCCTTGAGATCGGGCGCGAGATTGCCCTGGAACCGCTCCTCCGGGAACGGGCCGTTGTGACAGAGCAGGCACAGGCCGACCTGGCGGTTGGCGACGATCGCGCGGCCGCGCGCAGGATCGCCCTTGGCGCCGGTGAGCGAATCCGGCATCGCATCGTCTGCGCGTGCAGAGCCCACCAGGCAGCAGACGGCGACTATCGCCGCCGGCAGCCTCATCCGAACGTCTCGGCGGTGATGGTGCGGAACCAGCTCTCGCCGAGCACCGCCTCGAGCGCGCGCGTCTCGCGCGGCGCGTCCGCCGGGCTGACGCCGACGGAGCCGGGAACTTCGGCCAGCAGCCCGCCCGAAGGCTGGTAGACGCCGGCAATCGATATTCCATAGTCGGGCGCGACCAGGCTGTAGCACGTGTTGATCAGCTTGGGTACGGATGGCGCGCCGCCCGTGACGAGCCGCGCGACGGCCTCGGCGCACGTCTTGGCCTGGGAATTCGCCGCAAAGGCCGATTTCGGCATCGCGCCGGCGATCGCGGCGTCGCCGATGACGTGAATGCGCGGCTGCAACTTCGACTCGAACGTCACCGGATCGATCGGGCACCAGCCGGTGCGGTCGGCGACGCCCGCAGCGTCCGCGATGCGGCCGGCCTTCTGCGGCGGGATGACGTTGGCCACCGTCGCCTTGTGCCGGCCGAAATCGGTCACCAGCGTGCGAGTCGCGGCGTCCACCGAGGTGACGTTGCCGCCCTTGGACAGCGGCACCCACTCGAGCAAGCCGGGGTACAGCTCGTTCCAGGCGCTCTGAAACAGGCGCTGCTTGGAAAACGCGTCCTTGGCGTCGAGGATGATCAGCTTGGATTTTGGCTTCTTGGTCTTGAGATAGTGCGCGATCAGGCTGGCGCGCTCGTAGGGCCCGGGCGGGCAGCGGAACGGATTCGCGGGCGCCGAGATCACGACGAGCCCGCCGTCGGCCATGGCTTCGAGCTGACGGCGCAGCAAGAGGGTCTGCTCGCCCGCTCGCCAGGCATGCGGCATCTGCGCGGCCGCCGCCTCGTCGTAGCCCGGCAGCGCGCCCCAGCGGATATCAATGCCGGGCGCCAGCACCAGCCGGTCGTACGGCAGGCGTGTGCCGTCCGCGAGCGTGACCGACCGGGCCTCCGCATCGACCGCAGTCGCGGTCGTACGGGCGACGGCGATGCCGTCGGCGGTGATGCGCTGGTACGTGAACTGTTGGGCGCTCAGCTCCCGCAGGCCGGCGATGACGGCATTGCTGAATGGGCAGGCGGTGAACGTCGCGTTCGGCTCGACCAGCGTCACGGCGATGGACGAGTCGGCCTTTCGGAGGGCGCGGGCGCAGCTCGCGCCGGCGAAGCCGCCGCCAACCACCACGACGCGAGGGGCGGCTCCTCGTGCGACGGCTGGAACGGAGAAGAGCGCGGCCGAGGCAGTGACCGCGGCAGCAAACTTGAGGAACTCGCGGCGGCCCGCCTTCACCGCTGCGAGGCGTACCAGGCGGCGATGGCCTGGATTTCGTCGTCGGTGAACCCTTTGGAGATCCGGTCCATGACGGTGGCGGGCCGCTTCCCAGAGCGGAAGTCTTCCATCGCCCTGACGATCCGGGTCTGATCGAGCCCGGCGAGGCGGAGCACGGGCGACGTCACGCGTGCCGAGGCCGGATGACAGCCCGAGCACGCCGCCGCGCCGGCCGGCGGCTCGGCCGACACCACGGCTGCCGCTGCGATCGAGGCACATCCGATCGCAGCGGCCAGGATCCTGCGCATCGCCTACACCATCTGGATGCCGTGGTTCTTCAGCGGGAACGTGCGGATGCGGCGGCCGGTCGCGGCAAAGAACGCGTTCAGGACCGCCGGTGCCGCCACGCAGATCGTCGGCTCGCCAACCCCGCCCCAGAACCCGCCGGAGGGCATGATGATCGACTCGACCTTCGGCATTTGTGCGATCCGCATCGAGTCGTAGGAGCTGAAGTTCGTCTGCTCGATGCGGCCGGCCTTGACCGTGCATTCCTCCATGAACAACGCGGACAATCCGTAGACGAATGACCCGGAGATCTGGCGCTCGATCTGTGCGGGGTTGACGGCGTACCCGGGATCGGTCGCGCAGATGATGCGCTGTACCTTCACCCGGTTGCCGCCGGTGACGGAGATTTCAGCGCACGCCGCCACGTAGCTGCCGAACGCCATCATCTGGGCCAGCCCGCGATACACGCCCTTCGGCGCCGGCTTGCCCCATCCCGCCCGCCCAGCCACCGCGTTCAGCACGGCGAGGTGCTTCGGATGCTTCGCCATCAGCTTGCGCCGGAACTCGAGCGGGTCCCGGCCGGCGGCCTGGGCGAGCTCGTCCATGAAGCATTCCATGAAGATGGCGTTCTGGTTGATGTTCACGCCGCGCCAGAACCCCGGCGGGACGTGCGTGTTGCGCATCGCATGGTCGATCAGGAGATTCGGGACGGTGTACCCGAACGCGAAGTCCCCGCTCGGGTCGAGCCCCTGGAATGCCAGATTGTCTCTGCCCTCCTGCAGGTTCTGTGGGAACACGGCCGCGATGATCGACTGTCCCGACAAGCGGCAGTGCAGTCCGGTCAGGTTGCCGGCCGCATCCAGCCCGCCGGTCAGCTTCGCCTGCATGACCGGGTGATACTTGCCGTGCGTCATGTCTTCCTCGCGCGACCACAGAAGCTTCACCGGCGTCCCCGGGATCTGCTTGGCGATCAGCACGGCCTGGGTGACGTAGTCGTGGAAGGCCCCGCGCCGTCCGAACCCACCGCCGAGATTGATCTTGTAGACCTCGCACTTGTCGGCCGGAAGGCCGGACGCCGCCAGCGTCGCCGCGAAAGCGGCCTCGCCATTCTGCGTCGGCACCCAGACCTCGCAGCGGTCCGGCGTGTACTTCGCCGTCGCGTTCATCGGTTCCATCGTCGCGTGGTTCTGGAACGGATAGGCGTAGACCGCCTCGACCTTCTTCGCCGCGCCGGTGATGGCGGCCTTCACGTCGCCGTTCTGGTTGCGCACGAAGGCCTGATCCGCATCGAGGCCGGCCTTCAGCATGTCGGCGATCGTGGCGCTCGAGACCTGGGCGTTCGGGCCCTCGTCCCAGACGATGGGCAGCGCGTCGAGCGCGGTCTTGGCGCGCCACCACGTATCGGCCACGACGGCGACGCCGGAATCGCCGACCCGCACCACGTGCCGGACGCCCGGCATGCCCGTCACCCTGGCGGCCTCGAAGCTCTTCACCTTGCCGCCGAAGACCGGACAGTCCTTGATCGCGGCGTTCAGCATCCCGGGCAATTTCAGGTCGAAGCCATAGACCTGCGAACCGTCTACCTTCCCCATCGTGTCCAGGCGCTTGACCGACTTGCCGATGAGCTTCCAGTCCTTCGGGTCCTTCAGCGCCACCTCCGCTGGCGGGGTCAGCTTCGCGGCGGCTTCCGCGACCTTGCCGTACGTGGTCGTGCGGCCGGTGGGCTTGTGGGTGATCACGCTATTCGCGGCGCTGCACTCGGCAGCGGGAACGCCCCAGCCGTTGGCTGCGGCCTGGATCAGCATCATGCGCGCCGCCGCGCCGCCCTTGCGGACGTATTCCTGCGAAGTGCGGATGCCGCGGCTGCCGCCCGTGGAGAAATCGCCCCAGACGCGCTTGCGTGCGACGCTCTGACCCGGGGTCGGGTACTCGGTCGTCACCTTCGACCAGTCGCACTCGAGCTCCTCGCACACCATCTGGGCGAGGCCGGTGATCGTGCCCTGCCCCATCTCGGACCGCGCGACCCGGATCACGACCGTGTCGTCCGGGCGGATGACCACCCAGGCGTTGATCTCGGGCGAGCCGTCCTGGGCGCGGACGACGCTGGCGCTGAAGGGGATCTTGAGACCGAGGGCGAGGCCGGCGCCGACAGCGCCTGTGCCGATGACGAAGGAGCGGCGATCGATCTTCGGAGTCTTGGTGATCATGGCCTCTCCCCCTATGCCTTCGCCGCGGCGTGGATGGCCTGGCGCACTTCCTGGAACGTGCCGCAACGACAGATGTTCGTGATCCCCGAGTCGATGTCGGCGTCGGTCGGCTTCGGCGTCGCCTCCAGGAGCGCGGCCACCGCCATGATCATGCCCGACTGGCAGTAGCCGCACTGCGGCACCTCGAAGTCGACCCAGGCCTTCTGCACCTTGTGCAGGGTGGCACCCGCAGCGAGGCCTTCGATGGTCGTGATCTGCGTGCCCACGGCCCCGGCGACGGGCACGACGCACGAGCGGACGGCCTTGCCGTCGATGTGCACCGTGCATGCGCCGCACTGCGCTATGCCGCAGCCGTACTTGGTGCCGGTGAGGCCGACCTGCTCCCGGATGGCCCAGAGGAGCGGGGTGTTGGGGTCGACATCGACCTCTACGCTTTTGCCGTTGATCGTCAGGCGTTCCATGGCGTGGCCTCCCAAAGTTACGGGGTCTCTCTGCTCCGGTGCTTCTAGGTACAACGGGGCCAATCAGCCGTCAAGTGGGTAGTTCGGTCGCTCCCTCAAGTCAGGACGGCGATCTTCTTTCGCTCGATGAGGCCGAAATCGATGGCGGCGCCGAGCCCCGGGCCATCGAAGGCGTGGACGAGCCCCCGCTTGTCGACCTCGATGTCCTGGGCCAAGCCGTACTTCTGGGCTCCGGCCGGCAGCAGCACCTCGAAGAACTCGCAGTTCCGGATGGCCATCATCACGTGGAGGTTCGCCACGTTGTTGAGGGAATTGCCGCCGTGGTGGATCTCGAAGTTCATGTGGAAGGCCTCGGCGAGATGCGCCGCCTTGACGAGGGCGGTGATGCCGCCCTTCACGGCGACATCTCCTCGGAGAAAATCGGTGGCTTGATGGACGAGCCACGGCGCGTAGGCGGTGAGGCCGCCCGGCGCGTACTCGGTGGCCAGGATCGGGATCGCCAGGTGCTGCTTGAGCTTCACGTAGCTCAGGAGGTCGTCATCCGCGAGCGGGTCCTCGTACCAGTAGAAGCCCAGCTCCTCGATGACCTTTCCGACGCGGAGCGCCTCGGGATACTGGTAGGCCCAGGTCGAGTCGAGCATCACGGTAAAGCCGTCGCCGACGGCGCGCCGGACGGCGCGGCAGACCTCCGCGTCGACGACGGGATCAGTAGGTGGGTGGATCTTGTAGGCCGACCAGCCCTCGCTCTTGAAGCGCGTCGCTTCCTCCGCGTAGGCCTCCTTGGTCGGCAGGACGGCGGAGCTGGCGTAGGCCGGGGCGCTGTTCCGGTACGAGCCGATCAGCCGATGGATCGGCAGGCCCGTCACCTTTCCCGCGATGTCCCAGAGGGCCACGTCCATCGCGCCAATCGCGCGAAGCGTCGTCTGGCGGTTCTTCTGCCACATCGCCTGGTAGAGGCGCTCGCGGGCGAGCGGGTCCTGGCCGAGCACGACCGGCTTCAGGTACTGGATGAGCGACTGCCCGTCCAGGTGCCCGCCGCGCATGGCCGAGCCAAGGAAGGCGTGACCCTTGACGCCGTCGTCGGTCTCGATCGTCACGAGGCCGAGCTGGCTCGCGCCGCTGAACGTCCCCGTATGAATGCCGTACCGCGTGGCCGGGATGTCGTCCCAGCCGAAGAGCGTCAGGTGGACGTCGGTGACCTTCATCGAAGGCCGAGACTAGCACACTCGAGAGCCGAAGAAATTGCCCCTGCCGCGCGTCAACGACACGCCCTTGCCGCAATTGTCCCATCCGACTATGCTGGCGGTCGCCATGCTCGTGCGCCTAGGGTTGATCGCCATCCTGTTTCTGGCCGCGGTGCTCCGGCTGTGGCGCCTGGACCAGAACGGCTTCGGCAACGAGTACTACACCGCCGGCGTCAGGAGCATGAGCGCCAGCTGGCACAACTTCCTGTACCACGCGTTTGACCCTGCCGGATTCGTCTCCGTGGACAAGCCTCCGGTCGCGATGTGGATCCAGGTCGCCGCCGTGAAGCTCTTTGGATTCCACGGGCTTTCCGTCCTCGTGCCCCAGGTCCTGGAAGGCTTGGCCGCGGTCTGGCTCGTCTACCACCTGGTCCAGCGCCGGTTCGGCCCGCCGGCCGGGCTGCTGGCGGCTCTCTTCCTCGCGGTGACGCCTGTGAGCGTCGCGGTCGACCGCTCGAGTAACACCGAGAGCTGCCTCCTGCTGTTTCTCCTCCTCGCAGCGTGGGCGCTAACAAGAGCGGCTGAAGCCGGCAGCCGGCGATTTCTGCTGCTCGCCATGGCCCTCATCGGCGTGGCGTTCAACGTGAAGATGCTCGCAGCCTTCGTGGTGCTGCCGACATTCGCGCTCGTGTACCTCCTGGGCGCCCCCGTGGGACTGCGCCGCCGGCTCGTCGACCTGACGCTGGGCGGCCTCATCCTGACGCTGGTGTCGCTGTCCTGGGTGGCCGTCTACGACCTTACTCCGGCGGACAAGCGGCCGTACGCTGGTACGACCGACAGCAACTCGGTGCTGGAGCTGACGGTCGGTCCCTACGGCATCGGCCGATTCGTCCGTCAGACGCGCCCGTCCGCCACGGTAGCGAGCGAATCACGAGTCGGACAGGCCGAGGCCACGGGATCGGCAGTCGATGCCGGACGGGGGGTTGAGCCCAGGCTACGAACCGCGTGGTCGCGACTCTTCGTCCGGGCCCCGGTCGGGCCGCTTCGCCTCTCCGACGGTCAACTGGCGGGTCAGGTGGGGTGGTTGTTCCCGTTGGCGCTTGCAGGGCTGGCGTTCGGCGCGGTCCGCGAGCCGTTGCGCAGGCCGCTCGCCCCGGCGCACCTCGCGCTGGTGCTCTGGGCCGGCTGGGCCCTTACGTATGCCGTGGTCTACAGTGCGGCCGGCGGTTTTTTTCACTTCTACTACCTGGTGACCATGGCGCCGCCGTTGGCTGCGCTCGCGGGCATTGGCGCGGTGAGCTTGCGGCGTTGGTCGGTCGACGGGGGCTGGCGCGCAGGCCCTGTTCTGGTCACGCTGGTGCTGAACGCCGCGTGGCAGCTCTACATCGATGCGCGTGCGCTCGATGGGTATGACGGCTGGCAGAGCTGGCTTCACCGCGCGCTGATCGGCGGAACGCTGGCGGCTGTCATCGTGCTGGCTGGCTGCTCGCTTCGGCGGGCCCGAAGCCGGGCTGTCCGCCGGCTGACCGCCGGCGCGCTCGGCGTCGGCGTGGCCGCGCTGCTGATCCTTCCCCTCGCGTGGGCGTTGAGCAGTGTCCTGGTGACCGGCATCAGCGTCCTTCCCTCGGCCGATCTCGCCCGACTGCTCGCCGCCGACGGCGGTCCCGGCTCACGCCTCCAGCTCCGGACTGAAGCTTCAGCGAACGTCTCGCGGCTGATCTCCTTCTTGACGTCCAACCGCCAGGGCGAGCGCTATCTGCTGGCGACCTCGACCACCATGCTCGCTGCGCCGATCATCATCCAGACCGGACAGTCCGTGATGGCGCGGGGCGGATTTCACGGGTTGGATCCCATTCTGACGCCGGAGAAGTTGGCCGGAATGGCGGCGGCGAGGCAGGTCCGCTTCGTGATGCTCGGCGACCTCTCGGTGGTCAGCCGAAGGCTGGGCGCCGAGGTTGCCCAGGAGCCCATTGCCCAGTGGGTCCGCTCGAACGGCAGGCTCGTGGACGCCGCGCTGTGGCGGCCGCCCGGCAGTCGCCGCACCGCTATGCGGCTCTACGACCTCAGACCCGACGCCGCGCTCGTTACGGCGCCCTCCGAGGGATAGTGAGCGTTACCTGCGGCGGCCACTCCGTCGCTTGCGCGGCTTGCGGGGCGGTGCGGAGTCTGCCACGGCGATGGCCGAGATCTCGACCTTGCAGTTCGGATGCGTGGCCAAGCGCGAGACCTCGACGGTGGTCGTCGTCGGCAGGTGGCCGCCGAGGTACTCGGCCCAGACGCGGTTGAGGTCGTCCTGCTCGGCGACATCGGTCAGGTAGCGCGTGGCCGAGACGACGTCCTTCATGGCGCAGCCGGCGGCCTCGAGCGTCTTCTTCAAGTTCTCCATGGCGAGCACGGCCTGCTCGCGCATGGTCCGCGGCAGGTCGAACTCCTCCTCGCGGTGCGGGTGGCTGTGGTAGACGGGCGCCGCGGTCACGCCCGAGAGGAAGAGAAGCGAGCCGCGGCGAACGAGGAGGGCCGGCGCGTAGGGCATCATCACGTCGCGGCGGCGGTCGGCGTGGTGGACGGGGCGGACGTCTTTGGCCATGATCCCGTCAGGCCCCGAGCTCGCGGCGGACCAGTTGCGCGCCTTCGACGAGGGCCCGAAGCTTCGCCCGAGCCACGGGCCTCGTGCGCGGGACCAGGCCGCAGTCCGTGCAGGGAAAGAGGCGCCCGGGATCCACGTACGGGAGCGCCTTCCTGATCCGCTCGGCGACGAGCGCTGGCGACTCGATCTCCTCGGTCCCCACGTCGATGACTCCCAGCAGCACGTCCTTTCCGCCTGCCTCCGCCAGGACTGCCATGTCGACTCCGGAGGCCGCGCACTCCAGCGAGATCTGATCGATCCGCGTCTTGCTCAGGAGCGGAAGAGTCACCGCGTACTGGCCCCATTCCGTGTTTTGCCGCTTCCAGGCCAGGACGCGAGGGATTCCATAGCTGTAACAGATGTGGATGGCCGTCGTGCAGGTCACGCCGGCGATGGCGGTCTCGAGCGCGCGGATCCCCCACGCTTTCACCTTGTCGAGGTAGATATTGAAGCAGGGCTCGTCGAACTGGATCACGTCGGCCCCCGCCGCCGCCAGATCGCGCGCCTCCGCGTTCAGAAGCGCGGCGAAGCGCATCGCGAGGCCCTCCTCGTCGCCGCGGTAGTGCTCGTCCAGCGTGCTGTCCACGATGGTCATGGGACCGGGCAGGGTGACCTTCAGCGCGCGGCGAGTGTGGCGTTTCGCGAATGCCAGCGCGGGACCCATGACGGGCCCTCTGCGCGTGACCTCGCCGACGATCCGCGCCACGTCCTGCTCGGCGACGTACTTGCCCCCACGGGTCCGCTTCCTCCCGAGCTGTTCCGTGTCAACGCCGGTCAAGCCATCGAGGAAGCCCCAGATGTAGTGCCGGCGCCGCTGCTCGCCATCGGAGACGATATCCACGCCGGCATCTTCCTGGTCGAATATCGCCAGGCGGACGGCGTCGTCCTGGGCCTCGCCGAGCCGATCGGCTGGCGGCAGCCACGGGGCGAAGAGCTGATGGCCCGGATCCGCAAGCCAGGCGGGCTTGGGGAGGCTTCCCGCGAGCGTCGTCTTGAGCATGGCCCGGACACAATAGCACGCGCTATAATCCCGCTGCTCACGCGCGGCAGCGGCGAGCGAAGGAGAGCCACCCAAGACCAGAGGAGGCACAAGAAGATGAGACGAGCGCTGGCCGTGCTGATGATTGCTGGGTTTCTCGGCGCGGCCGGGCCGGCCGCCGCGCAGGGCCCCGTCGTGGCCCAGTTCTGGTATTCCTTCGGGGGCACGAACCGCGAGGTCACCGAGGCCCACATCAAGCGGTTCAACGAGTCGCAGTCCAAGTACAAGATCGAGGGGACCTTCCAGGGCGACTACTTCGAGGCCCTGGCCAAGATCCGCGCTGCGGCGGCGACCAAGACCGCGCCCGCCGTGTTCCACGTGATCGGCGAGGCCATCCCGCAACTCGCCGCCTCCGGGCTCTTCGAGAACCTCGAGCCCTACGCCAGGGGCCCGAACGGCGCCAACCTCGAGGACTACCTGCCCGGGCAGACCCAGCACACCTACTTCGACTACCTGGGCAAGCCCGCTGCGCCGCTGATGGCGCTACCCTTCTTCCGCTCGACGCCCATCCTCTACTACAACGCCGACATGCTCGCAGCCAAGGGCGTGAAGGTGCCGGCCACGTGGGACGAGCTGCGGGATGCGGCGGCCAAGCTCACGGTGCGCGAGGGCAGCGAGACCAAGACGTACGGCTTCGAGGTGCCCGTGGACTGGTGGTTCTGGTACGCGCTGCTCCACGAGGCGGGCGGCTCGCTGGTGACGCCCGACGGCAAGAAGGCCGCCTTCCGCGACAAGGGGACGGAAGCTCTGCAGTTCTGGGTGGACCTCGTCAACAAGGACAAGACGATGAAACGCCCGCCGGGCAAGGACTACAACGCCTGGACCGTCACGAACACCGATTTCATCAACGGCCATGCGGCGATGATCTTCACCTCAACGGCCTTCCTCAACTACATGACGGAGAACGCCAAGTTCAAGCTCGGCACCGCCTTCCTGCCCGGGAAGGTCAAGCAGGCGGTGCCCACGGGCGGGACCTTCTTCGTCATCGCCCGAGACGCGCCCGCGGCCCAGAAGGAAGCCGGCTGGGCCTTCGTCAAGTGGATGACCGAGCCCGCGCAGACCATCTCGCTGTCGAAGGCCACGGGCTACATGCCCATCCGCACCTCGGCCGTCAACTCGCCCGAGATGCAGGCCTTCTACAAGCAGAACCCGAACTACAAGACCGCCATCGACCAGCTCCGGACGGCGCAGCGCTTCCCGTACACGCCCGCGCTGATCGAGATCCAGCGGGAAGTGATCCAGCCGAACCTCGAG
>DASYVT010000160.1 GCA_035936835.1 Candidatus Methylomirabilota bacterium
GGAACGGCCGACCCGACCTCGAAAAGCGGCGGAGCGGAAGACGGGAGTCAACCGTGCGGATGTGGTAACCGCTCGAATCATCCAGGACGAGCGCGGGTGGCTCCGGCTGGCGGGTTAGAGGAGCAGGGATCGCCGGCCGCATCGAGTCTGCCCGTCGGCTCATGGTTGGTCACGATGAAGTGCGCGCTTGGCGCGGGGCCGGCCTCCGATGTACCCTTCGGATCCTGGCGCCACGACCGTGACGAGGGCGCGCGCAGGGGGGCCGTGGCAGGGGAGCGACAACATGGCGCAGCGCAAGTTCATGCTCGACGAGAAGGACCTCCCGACACACTGGTACAACATCCAAGCGGACCTGGCCACGCCGCTCCCACCGCCGCTCCATCCAGGCACCGGACAGCCGATCGGGCCGGCCGACCTCGCGCCGCTCTTCCCGATCGAGCTCATCAAGCAGGAGGTGAGCCGCGAGCGCTGGATCGAGATCCCTGAGCCGATCCGCGAGGCATACAAGCTGTGGCGGCCCACGCCGCTGATTCGGGCGCTCGGCCTCGAGAAGGTGCTCGGCACGCCCGCGCACATCTACTACAAGTGGGAGGGCGTCAGCCCGGCCGGCAGCCACAAGCCGAACACCGCGATCGCGCAGGCCTACTACAACAAGCAGGAAGGCACCAAGCGCATCGCGACCGAAACCGGCGCGGGCCAGTGGGGCAGCGCGATGGCGCTCGCCGCGCGGATGTTCGACCTCGAGTGCAAGGTCTACATGGTCCGCGTGAGTTACGACCAGAAGCCCTACCGGCGCATCCTCATGGAGACCTGGGGCGCCGAGGTCGTCGCGAGCCCGAGCCCGGACACGACCGCCGGTCGCGCCGCGCTCGCGACAGACCCGAAGAACCCGGGCAGCCTGGGCCTCGCGATCTCCGAGGCGGTCGAGGACGCCGCGACGCGCGAGGACACCAAGTACTCCCTCGGCTCGGTGCTGAATCACGTCCTCATGCACCAGACCGTCATTGGGCAGGAGGTGAAGAAGCAGCTCGAGCTCGCCGGCGAGAGGCCCGACATCCTCGTCGGCTGCATCGGCGGCGGCTCGAACTTCAGCGGCTTCGCCTTCCCCTTCGTCGCCGACAAGCTCACCGGCAAGGTGAAGGACCTCCGCGTCATCGCGGTCGAGCCGATGGCCGCGCCGAGCGTCACCAAGGGGCAGTACGTCTACGACTTTGGCGACGAGGCGATGATGACGCCGCTCATGAAGATGCACACGCTCGGCCACTCGTTCATGCCCGCGCCGATCCACGCCGGCGGGCTGCGCTACCACGGCATGGCGCCGGCGGTGAGCGCGCTCTATGAGCAGAAGCTCATCGAGGCCGTCGCCGTGCATCAGCGGCCGACGTTCGAGGCTGCGGTGATGTTCGCCCGGGCGGAGGGTTACCTCCCCGCGCCCGAGTCCGCGCACGCGATCAAAGTGGTCATCGACGAGGCCCTGCGGTGCAAGGAGTCAGGGCAGATAAAGACGATCGCCTTCAACCTCTCCGGCCACGGCGACTTCGACCTCGGCGCATACGAGCGATACCTCAGCGGGCAGCTCGAGGACTACGAGTACCCGTCGGAGAAGGTCGCCGAGGCGCTCAAGGGCTTGCCGAAGGTCGCCGTGTAAGCAACGAGCCCCTGCCAGGGGAGGCCGGAGGCACTGCGTGCAGATGACGCTCCGCGCGCGGCAGAGCCCGGCGGCGCTAGTTGAGCTGCCCATAGAGGTTGTTGACAAGAAGAGAGCCCTCCGTGCTTGCTTCGGGTGACTGAACTCGAAACGGCACAAGGAGGGCTCTCTGGTGTCCCACTCTATGGCGAAGCTCAACCCATTCGGTCGTC
>DASYVT010000161.1 GCA_035936835.1 Candidatus Methylomirabilota bacterium
GGGTGATTCATGGTCTGTCGTGACCGCTCACTGATTGGGCCGCCCCTCTTCGACGACCCCAGGTCGTCGAGATCGAACACGACTTCATGCGCCGCGTGCGCGAATGGATGGCTGGTGGACGCGTGCCGCCGGGGACATCGAAATCTCGGACCCGCCCTTGTCCGGAGAGGCCACGGTGAGGGGTATCAGGGTATTGCCTCGCCGCCGATCGTCGCTCCTGAGGCGATTGTGCGACTACCTTTCCTCCCACCTCGACTCTAAAAAGGAGATCGACCGCCAAATACCCTCTTGACCCACCGACCGTTCTCATGGATGGATCACCTCGTCGGCGCGCAGCAGCAGCGACTGCGGGATGGTCAGCCCGAGCGCTTTCGCGGTCTTCAGGTTGATGACCAGCTCGAACTTGGTGGGCTGCTCGACGGGCAGGTCGGCGGGCTTGGCGCCCTTGAGGATCTTGTCCACGTAGGTGGCGGCGCGCCGGTACATGAGGGGAACGCTCGCTCCATAGGCCATGAGGCCGCCCGCCTCCGCCTCCTCCCTGAACCCGTACACTGCCGGGAGCCGGCTCTTTGCGGCGAGGGCTGCGATCTGGGTTCGCTGGGTAAGGAACAGCGGGTCCCGCAGGACGAGGACGCCGCCCGCGCGCTGGCTGCGCATCGCCGCAAAGGCCGCATCGATCTCGGGGGGAGTGCGCACCTGCACGATGTGAAGCTGCACCCCGAGGCCCCGTGCCGCGCCCTCCGCCTGTCGCAACGTGTGGGGGTGGCTGTCATTGCTCGGGTTCTGGAGAACGGCCACCCGGGAGATGTTGGGAACGACCTCTTTGAGCAGCTCCAACTGCTTCCCGATCAGGTCCGGGGAAATGCTTGCCAGCCCGGTGATGTTGCCGCCGGGCCGCGCCAGGCTTGCGACGAGTCCCACGGCAACAGGGTCGGCAGCGACGGCGAAGACGATAGGGATCGTGCCGGTCGCCTGCTTGGCGGCCTCAGGAGCGGGCGGCCCCGCGGTCACGAGGACGTCCACCTTCAGGCGAACGAGCTCGGCGGCCAGCGCAGGCAGCCGCTCAGGCCTGCCCTCCGCGAACCGGTACTCGATCGCGATGTTCTGGCCTTCCACATAGCCCAGCTCTCGCAGTCCTTGCCGGAAGGATTCGATGAAATACGGGTTATCGGTGGGCGGGCGGGCCGAGAGGAAACCGATCCGGGGAACCTTCGCCGGCGCCTGAGCCTCCGCCGCGAGCGGCACGGCGAGGAGGAAGACGGCGAGGAGGGCGACCAGGGACACCCTCACCTCGGCCCTCTCCCTCGGTGAGGGAGAGGGGGTCTCGAAAACCCCTCGCCCCTCTGGGGAGAGGGCAGGGTGAGGGGTCGTCACTGGATCACCTCGTCGGCGCGCGCCAGCAGCGACGGCGGAATCGTGAGCCCGAGCGCCTTCGCGGTCTTGAGATTGATGACCAGCTCGAACTTGGTGGGCTGCTCGACGGGCAGGTCGGCGGGTTTGGCGCCCTTCAAAATCTTGTCCACGTAGGTGGCGGCGCGGCGGTACATGTCGGGAAAGTTCGTCGCGTAGGACATGAGGCCCCCAGCCTCCGGACCCTCCCGCCATGGATACACCGCCGGCAGGCGCCTCTTTGCCGCGTGCTCCGCGATGCGTCCACGCGCCTCGAAAAGCATCGGGCTCGGAAAGACGAGGAGTGCGGCGATGCGCGCTTCCCTCATGGCGGCAAACGCTCGCTCCAGATCGTCCGGCCGCCGCGCCTCAATGAATTGCATCTGCACTCTCAGCGCCCGGGCCGCGACTTCGGTCTCCTCCCGCATGCTTCGCATCGTATTTTCCGCGAATACGCCCGGTTGCCAGAGGACGGCCATCCGCTTGACCCCCGAAACCACCGCCTTGAGCAGGTCCAAGCGTTTGGCGACTAACCCCGCCGCAAGCGTGGACACTCCTGTAATGTTCCCGCCCGGCCGGGCCAGGCTGGCGACGAGGCCACTGCCCACGGGATCGGCGACGAACGTCACGACGATGGGAATCGTGGTGGTCGCTTGCTTGGCGGCCTGGGCAGCCGGCGTCGACGAGGTCACAATGATGTCCACCTTCAGCCGAACCAGCTCGGCCGCCAACGCGGGGAGCTGATCCTCCCGGCCCGCCGCCCAGCGGTACTCGACGGCGATGTTTTGTCCCTCGATCCAGCCCAGCTCGCGTAACCCTGGGAAAATGTCCATGTTGGGGTTTGGACCAGAGGCGAGCGACAGAATACCTATCCGCGCGGTCTTCGCCGGCTGCTGCGCCTCGCCGACGGGCGGCGCGGCGAGGAGAAGCGCACCGGTGCCAGCAAGGAACGTGCGACGGTCCATCACTGGATTACCTCATCCGCCCGCGCCAGCAACGATTGCGGGATGGTGAGGCCGAGCGCCTTGGCGGTCTTGAGGTTGATGACCAGCTCGAACCTGGTGGGCTGCTCCACCGGCAGGTCGGCGGGCTTGGCGCCGCGGAGGATCTTGTCCACGTAGGTGGCGGCGCGCCGGTACATGAGGGGCACATTCGCTCCATAGGCCATGAGGCCGCCCGCCTCCACGTGCTCCCTGAGCCCGTACACTGCCGGTAGGCGGTTCTTGGCCGCGAGGGCCACGATCTGCGTTCGGTGCGCAATGAAGAACGAGTCCCGCAGGACGAGGACGCCGCCCGCGCGCTGGCTGCGCATCGCCGCGAAAGCCGCGTCGAACTCGAGGGGGCTGCCAGCCTGCAGGATGTGAAGCTGCATCCCGAGGGCCCGGGCAGGTCCCTCCGCCTGTCGCAACATGGAGGGGTGGCCAGGATGGTTCGGGTTCTGGAGAACGGCCACCCGGGAAATCTTGGGGACGACCTCCTTGAGCAGCTCCAACTGCTTGCCCACCACCTCTGGGGCAATGCTGGTCAGCCCGGTGATGTTGCCGCCGGGTCGCGCAATGCTCGCGACGAGACCCTCGGCGACCGGGTCGCCAGCGACGGTGAAGACGATAGGGATCGTGCTGGTCGCCTGCTTGGCTGCCTCAGGGGCGGGCGGGCCCCCGGTCACGATCACGTCCACCTTCAGGCGCACGAGCTCGGCGGCGAGGGCAGGCAGCCGCTCGGGCCGGCCCTCTGCGAAGCGGTACTCAATCGCGATGTTCTGGCCTTCCACATAGCCCAGCTCGCGCAGCCCTTGCAGGAAGGCCCCGAGGCGTGGGTCATTGGTGCGCGAGGGGGTCGTGAGGAAACCGATCCGGGGAACCTTCGCCGGCGCCTGAGCTTCGGCCGCGAGCGGCACGGCGAGGAGGAAGACGGCCAGGAGGACGACCAGCGGCACCCTCACCCCGGCCCTCTCCCTCACTGAGGGAGAGGGAGCCTCCAAAACCCCTCGCCCCTCCGGGGAGAGGGCAGGGTGAGGGGTCGTCATTGAATGACCTTGTCGGCGCGCTGCAGTAGGGACGGCGGGATCGTCAGGCCGAGCGCCTTGGCGGTCTTGAGGTTGATGACCAGCTCGAACTTGGTGGGCTGCTCGACGGGCAGGTCGGCGGGCTTGGCGCCCTTGAGGATCTTGTCCACGTAGGTAGCGGCCCGCCGGAAGTTCTCCCGAGTGTTGGCCCCGTACGCCATGAGGCCGCCGGCCTCCGCGAACTCCTTCTGCCCATACAGCGCCGGCAGCCGGCTCTGTGCCGCCAGCTCCACGATCCGTGTTCTGTGGGCGAAGAACATATTGGCACCGAGGGTGATGAGTGCGCCAGCCCGGTCTTTGGTCATCGCCGAGAAGGTACTGGCGAAATCGCTGGGAGCCCGAGCTTCCAGCACTTGAAGCTGCACCTTCAACGATCGCGCCGCGACCTCTGCCTCTCTCAACAGGAGCGCTTGGGCTGGATTGGTCGGATCCGAGAGCACGGCCACGCGGGAGATTCCGGGAACGGCCTCCTTGAGCAACTGCAGCCGCTTGCCGACCAGCTCCGGAGTGAGGAGGGACAGTCCCGTGACGTTTCTCCCCGGTCTCGCCAGGCTGGCCACGAGCCCACTCCCGACCGGATCGGGATGAGTCATGATGACGATGGGGATCGTTGACGTGGCGCGCTGGGCCGCTTCGGGCGCGGGTACGGCCCCCGCGACGATGACGTCCACTTTGAGCCGAACCAGCTCGGCCGCGAGGGCGGGGAGTCGTTCGGTCTGGTCCCCGTACCATCGGCCCTCGATGAGGATGTTCTGGCCCTCGACGTACCCCAGTTCCCGCAGCCCTTGGAAGAATCCCTCCCAGAGGTGCGAGGCCTCCTTGGAGGTCGGCGAGTAACCCCCGAGAAGGCCTATCCGCCACACCTTCCCCGCCTGCTGCGCCTCGGCGCCGAGCGGCGCGGCGAGGAGGCCGCCGGCGAGCGTGCCGATAAACGCTCGGCGCGTGGTCACCGGAGCACCTCTCCCCTTCACCCTGCCCTCTCCCCCTTCGGGGGCGAGGGGATCTGGTCTGCTGCCCTCTCTCCTTTAAAGGATGAGGGAGCCTTGGCCCGATCGCGCTCCATCTGGCGGAGCTCGGTGCGGCGGATCTTGCCGCTGATGGTCTTGGGCAGGTCGGCGACGAATTCGATCTCGCGCGGGTACTTGTAGGGCGCGGTCACGGTCTTGACGTGCTCCTGGAGCTCAGTTGCGAGGGCGTCCGACGCGGTGTGGCCGGGTGCCAGGACGACGAAGGCCTTGACGATCTCGCCGCGGAGGGCGTCGGGCTTGCCGATGACGGCGGCTTCGGCGACGGCGGCGTGTTCGACCAGGGCTGACTCCACTTCGAAGGGGCCGATGCGGTAGGACGCGCTGTTGATCACGTCGTCGGCGCGGCCGACGAACCAGAGATAGCCGTCCTCGTCCATAGACGCGCGGTCGCCGGTGATGTACCAGTCGCCGCGGTGGCATTTCGCCGTCGCCTCCGCGTTCTTCCAGTACTCCTGGAACATGCCGACGGGCCGCTCGGGCTTCACGCGGATGCCGAGGTCGCCCTCCTCGCCGCGCGGCAGCTCGCGCCCTTCCTCGCCCACGATGGCGAGGTGGTGCCCCGGCGCGGCCGGCCCCATTGAGCCGGGCTTCCACGGCGTCGCCGGGAAGGTCGCGGCCACCAGCACGCTCTCGGTCTGGCCGTAGCCCTCGTAGATGTGATGCCCCGTGCCCTCGCGCCAGGCGTCGATGACCTCGGGGTTGACGGCCTCGCCGGCGCCCATGCAGTGGCGCAGCGTCGGGTAACGGTACTTGCGGAGCGGCTCCTGGACCATCATGCGGTAGGCCGTCGGCGGCGCGAAGAAGGTCGTGATGGGGAAGCGCTCGAACATCGCGAGCGTTTCCTGCGAGTCGAACTTCTTGCCGCGCGCGTCCCAGACGAAGATGGCCGCGCCCATGTTCCACGGCGCGAAGAAGCAGGTCCACGCGGCCTGGGCCCAGCCCGTGTCCGAGA
The DNA here is from genome assembly GCA_035936835.1 of Candidatus Methylomirabilota bacterium. Lineage (NCBI taxonomy): Bacteria > Methylomirabilota (SeqCode) > Candidatus Methylomirabilota bacterium. Next base: position 5,435 of record DASYVT010000161.1, read on the forward strand.
TCGTCCAGTGCAGGTCCTCGGGCGTGTTGTCGAGCCAAAACTTCCCCGTGATGATGTGGCCGATCGGATAGGACGCGTGGGTGTGGAGCACCATCTTCGGATAGCCCGTCGTCCCCGAGGTGAAATAGATCATCATCGGGTCGCCGCTCGCGTTTCGCGGGTGCGCCATCTCGGGCGAGGCCTGGGCCATCAGCCGCTCGTACTCCTGCCAGCCACCTGACCCGCGCCCCACCACGATCCGGTGCTTCACCGTCGGGCACTCGGCCAGGACCTGGTCCACCTTGTGGGTGTTGTCCTCGTCGGTGATGATCACGCTGGCCTCGGCGGCGTTCAGGCGATAGGTGATGTCCTTGGTGGTGAGGAGCGTGGTGCCGGGAACGGACACGGTGCGCGCCCGCAGGCAGCCCAGCAGGATCTCCCACCATTGATAGACGCGCGGGAGCATGACGACGACCCGCTCGCTCGGCTTGACGCCGAGCCCCGCGAGCGCATTGGCGAAGCGCTTCGACCGCTCGGAAAGCGCGGCGAAGCTGAAGCGGCGAGGCTGGCCATCGGCCGACACCCACAGCAGCGCGAGCTTCGAGGGATCCCGCCCCCACGCGTCGAAGGTGTCGAAGGCCCAGTTGAAGCGCGCGGGCACTTCCAGGCGGAAGTCCCGCATCGTCGCCGCGTAGTCCGTCATGTTCCGTGCCGTCACTGGATCACCTGGTCGGCGCCGGCTCATCGCTGGCCGGGCACGACAATTTCGAGCCCCGTTCCGGCAAAGGGCATGAAGTGGCTGATGTTGAACGTGAGGAGTGTTGTAGCCTTCGCTCGCCTGGCGCACTCGGCGATGATCGCGTCGTAGGTCCGGCCGCCAGCGATCCCCTGCCGGGGCGCCTTGCGCAGGAGGGTCCGATAAGATTTCGCCTCGAGCGCGACAATCTTTCCCGGGCTCATGAAGTTCGCTTCCAGGAGCGTGAGGGCATCGGCCGCGGACAGCCGGTGTGGTGGTGGTAGCCGCGTGAGTACCGAATACGTCTCGACCAAGGCGGGAGCTGCCACGAGCAGCGTTTCGGCGTCATGCAGGCGGCGCTCGATTTCTGCTCTCGCAGGGTCGTGGTGGGTGTGCCACGAGCACATGGCAGCCACCATGCAGCTCGTATCGGGGAGAAACAAAGCCGGGCCGGCCCTTCAGGCGCGCGGACTGCGCTCGCGCCTCAGGGTTTGGCGAGTCCGCTCGACCGTGTCTGCGGACAGTCCCGTCACGTCCTTGTCCGGGACCGCGACCAGCAGCCGTCCCTTGCGCACGAGCTTCACTGGCAGGGGAGCCGGCTCGATCTCGATCCGGCCGGCCCGCCACCGCACATCGAGGGGCATGCCGGGTCGTAGGCCCGCTTCTTGCCGGATCTGCTTGGGGATGACGAGACGCCCGGCCGGATCGATGGTAGTTTTCATGGTAGAGAGATTACCACGCCCCTTCATTCCCGCGTCACGGGACCACCAGGTCCGCGCGCGCCAAGACAGACTGCGGCAGGCTCAGCCTGAGCGTCTTCACGGTCCGCCTCAAAGGGCCGAGTAGCACCCGCCACGATGACGTCCACGTTCTCACCCTCGACTTATCCTAGGTCTCTCAGCCTTGGCGGAAGGCCGCGAACCAGATCTTGTCGAGCTCGGGCGGGGCCGCCGAGACATATCCAACGCGCGGGAATCTTCTCGCCTGCTGCGCTCGGGCAGCGACCGGTGCGACAAGGAGACCGCCGGCGACCGCCCCGACGAACGCGCGCCGCTCCCTCACTCGATCACCCGATCGGCCTGCACGAGAATGAGCTGAGGGATCTTGAGGTTCAGGGCCGCGGCGGTTTTGAGATTGACGGCAAGCTCCAGCTTCGTGGGCTGCTGAACGGGGAGCTCGCCAGGCTTGGCGCCTTTGAGGATCCTGTCCACGTAGGCGGCGGCACGCTTGTAGGTCTCGAGGGGATCGACCCCATACCCGATGAGCCCGCCCGCTTCAACGTCGGCCCGGGAGGAGTACATCACGGGCGTCCGGGTCTTGGCGGCAAGCTCGATGAACCGCGCCTGAAGGGAAGCCTGGAGCGGGTCGGCCAGGCGCATCAGGGCCTGCGCTCGCCAGCTCCTCGCCGCCTCGAAGGCGGGCTCGAGTTGCGCCGCTTCTTTGACCGTGAAGACGCGGAACTGAACCTTCAGCTCACGGGCGGCGGCCTCGGCGTCCTGGATCTGGATCAGCACGTTGGGGTCGCCGGGGTTGCCGATCGCTCCGATGCGCGTGGCGGTCGGGATGGTCTCCTTGAGGAGCTGGAGCCGCTTGGCGGTGATCTGGCCGGTGAGGTTGGTGAACCCCGTGATGTTGCCGCCCGGCCTCCCCAGGTTGGAGACGAGCCCCACCCGCACGGGATCTCCGACCCCCACCATGACGATGGGGATGGTTGTTGTAGCTTTCTTGGCTGCGAGGTTGCCCGGAGTGTTCGCGACCACCATGACCTTCACGGGAATCTTTACCAGCTCGGCCGCCAGTTGAGGAAGCCGCTCGAGCTGTAATTCCGCCGACCGGTACTCGTAGACGACGCTCTTCCCCTCGACATAGCCGAGCTCCTTCATGGCCTCGCGGAACGCATCCCAGAACGGCTTCGCTGTCGCCGACGAGGTCGGCGTGAGCATGCCGACGCGGGGCATGGACTCGCGCTTCTGCGCCGACGCGTGGCTGAACGCGCAGGCGACCACGACGGCGACGATAACCGCCGCGGCAAAGCCGGGGAGCGCGCGACGGACCGTCACTCGATCACCTGGTCGGCGTGAACGAACAAAGCCAGCGGGATGGCCATGGCGGGATGGAACCCCTCTCCGGGATTTTGGCGGCCCACGTACAGGTTCTCGGCCGTACCGCCCGCCACCTTAGAGTAGGGCTCTGAAGTCATCCGCGGAGATACCGGCCGATTCGAGAATTGCCGCCAGCGTGCCCGTGTCGATACTGGCGTGTGCTGGTACGACCACCTGTGCGAAGGGACTGTCGCGACGCAGGACCATGTGGCTACCCTTCTGTCGTTTCAGATAGAAGCCTGCGCGTTCGAGGGCTCGTCGCACCTTGCGACCTGACAGCCCCCTCGGGAGCCTGGTCACCGCGCCGCGATCTCAATCTCCACCGTTTCCCGCCCTCGCTCCACTGGTACCGGTAGGCCGTCCTCTAGTAAGGCCTCGATGTACGCCTCGATGGCCTCTTTGATGTTCTTGCGCGCCTCGCGTTTCGTGCGCCCCTCCGAAGCACAGCCGGGCAGGGCCGGGCAGATTGCGACATAACCCGACTCGCGACCGCTTTCAAGAATCACGGTGTAGCGCATGTGGAGACCCCCTCTCGTAGTAAAGATCGCTTCGTCAGGATGCCACAGGGTCGCGCGTCAAGAAAGCGGTCCATCATTGGATGACCTCGTCGGCGCGCACGAGGATGGCGGGCGGGATGGTCAGCCCCAGCGCCTTGGCGGTGTTCTTGTTGATGACCAGCTCGAACTTCGTCGGCTGCTCGATCGGCAGGTCGGCTGGCTTGGCGCCCTTGAGGATCCTGTCCACGTAGAAGGCGGCCCGGCGGAATATCTCGGGCAGACTCGGCCCATAGGAGACAAGCCCGCCCGCTTCCACGAAGCTTCGAGCGTCGTACATGACGGGCAGGCGGTGCTGCGCCGCCAGCTCTACGATGCGCTTGGCGTTATCAGTGCTGAACGGGCTGGCCCGCACGTCGAGCGCCTGGGCCCGCTCGCGCTGCAGGGCGGCGAAGGCGCCGGGCAGGTCCCCCGCCTCCTTGACTTCTTGGACGACGAGCTGGACCCCCATCTGCTGCGCCGCGGCCCGCATCTGCTCGAGGTAGGGCCTCGTGGGGGAGGTATAACCGTGGTAGGTGAGCACCGCAACCCGCGTGGCCTTGGGGAGGAGCTCGCGCACCATTTGGAGCCGCTTGCCGGCGAGCTCGGTGGACATCAGGGTCAGGCCGGTGACATTGCCACCCGGGCGGGCGAGGCCGGCGACGAGGCCGCTGCCGACAGGATCGGCCACCGACGCCATGACGATGGGGATGGTACTGGTCGCGCGCTTGGCTGCCTCGGTCGGCGGGGTGGCGGAGGTGACGATGACCTCCACCTTGAGCCGCACGAGCTCTGCCGCCAGCTCCGGCAGGCGTTCTACCTTCCCGGCCGCCCAGCGGTACTCGATGATGAGGTTGCGCCCTTCGACATAGCCCAGCTCGCGCAGCCCCTGGCGGAAGGCCTCACCCAGGTAACCCAGGCCGGGACTCAGGGATAGGTAGCCGATGCGGTTGGCCTTGCCCGCCTGCTGAGCGCGGGCGACGGCGGGCATCGCGATGAGGCCGCCGGCCGTCGCCACCGCGAGAAATGCGCGGCGGTCCATCAGGGGATGCGGACCCAGCCTTCCATCAGACGGCGCGCCGTGCGGTAGACGGTGACTCGCTCGGCGTGGTACTCGCCGGCCTGCTTCACGACCGCGGCGTCGAGAGGCAGAACGCCCGACGCGTGGCCGAGTCGGACGTCCGCGCCGGGCTTAGCGGTCGAGCATTCGTGGACCAGGGTGCCCTCGATGCGCGCCGCCACGGCGAGGCACATGGACGACGTCAGCGGGAAGGCGCGGTGGCAGTTGCCCATGGAGATGGCGCGGGCGACGACATCCGCGGCCTCACGGCCGACGCGCGTGCCGTCGAGGGCGGTGTACTCGACCGGGGCCGTGACCATGGCGATCTTCGGCGTGGCGGCGCTGCCGGGGATGCCCATGAGGTGCGAGGCGGCAACGCGGATCCTCTCGAGGCGCGCGCAGAGCGCCTTGTCGCCGTCCACGGCCTGCGGCGTCTCGGTGCCGGTGAGCCCGAGGTCGCGGGCGCGGACGAAGACCATGGG
>DASYVT010000162.1 GCA_035936835.1 Candidatus Methylomirabilota bacterium
GATCGCGATGATCGGGGTGTGGGCCGTGGCCGGCTCGCCCCGCAGCGTGCGCGTGGCCTCGATGCCGGAGACCTTGGGAAGCTGAACGTCCATCAGGATCAGATCCGGATGCTCCTGCCGTGCCATGGCCATGCCGGATTCGCCGTCGGTCGCCTCGATCAGCCGGTAGGTCGTGGGCATCAGGAGATCCTGAACCAGCCTCCGGTTCACCTCGTTGTCCTCCACATACAGGATAGTCTTGGCTGTCATGCGGCTCTCCCCGCCTCTAGGCGCAATGGAATCGAGAAATAGAACGTGGATCCGATGCCGACCTCGCTCTCTACCCACACCCGGCCCCCGTGCATTTCGACGAACCTCTTGGTGATGCTGAGCCCGAGCCCGGTTCCCCCGAACTCGCGGGCGATCGTCGAGTCGGCCTGCTGGAACTCCGCGAACAGGCCCGCGATATTATCCGGGGAAATGCCGATCCCGGTGTCCGACACACGGAAGCGAAGCGTGTCATCCAGCCGCTCGACGGCGATCTCGACCCGCCCCTGCTTGGTGAACTTGAGCGCATTGCCTGCCAGATTCGTGAGGCATTGCATGATGCGCTTGCTGTCACCGTACGCCAGCGGAAGCCCCGTCGGAGCAGCCGTCACGAACTCCAGGCCCTTCTCCACGGCGAGGGATCCAAGAGACGCTCGAACGGCTTCGACGGCGTCCGGGACCGAGTACTCCCCGAGAGCAAGCTTCATGTGGCCGGCCTCTATCTTGGACAGATCCAGCACGTCGTTGATGAGGCGGAGCAGGTGCTTGCCGCTCTGCTGAATGTCGGTGAGCGGTCTCCGCACCCCTTTGGGAATCTCCCCATAGACCTGGTCGAGGATCAACTCGTTGAAGCCAAGGATCGCGTTCATGGGCGTGCGAAGCTCGTGACTCACGTTGGCGAGAAAGTCGGACTTGTGGCGGCTTGCCGCCTCGAGCTGACGACTTTTGTCCGCGAGCTCCTTGAAGAGCCGCGCATTGTCGATCGCCACTCGCGACTGGTTGGCGAGGGTGGTCAGCAGCTCCACGGTCCTTTCGTCGAGCCGTCCCGGTTCCCGCCGGTACACCACCATGACATGCGACACGCCTGCGTTCCCCATCGGCACGGCGAGAAGCGCCCGGAAGCCGGCCTGCAAATATCCATCCCTACTTGCCAGCGTGGCGCCAGCAATGTCAGGAACCTGGACAGTCTGTCCACTCGCCAGCGCCCGGCCGATCGGGCCGGCGCTCGACCCGCCCCCCGCGGTTATCGGTGCCCGCTCGAGCATCTCCAGCACGTTCCTGTCCAGGCCCACCGAGGCGACCACCCCCAAGCGCTCGCGCGCCGCATCCAGCTCGAAGATGCCGCAGGCGTCCGTGCCCGCGAGCCGAAGCGCATGGGTGGAGATGGTGCTCAAAACCTCCGCGAGGTCCAGTGACGACCCGATCGCCCGGCTCATATCCCCCATGGCGCGCACTTCGTCGAGCGAGCGCTCCAGCGCCACGCCTCGCTCTTCGAGCTCGACGGTCCGCTCGCGAATGCGGTCCTCCAGCGTCCGGTTCAGCTCCTGCAGCTCCTGCAGGGCGTGCTCCTTGTCGCTCATGGTGACCTGCAGCGATCCCGTCATGCGGTTGAAGGCGGTGGCGAGCTGCCCGATCTCGTCCCGCGATTTCACCGCGATCTGCTCGTCCAGATGCCCTTCCGCGATCTTCTGAGCCTGCTCGGTAAGCTGCTTGACGGGGCTCGTGATGCGCCGCGAGAACCAGTAGATGACAAAGGCGCTGACGACGAGGAACGCGGCTGTGATACCGCCCCAGAGTTTCGCCAGGCCGCGCACTTGATCCTCGACGCCTGCGAGAGAGAGACCAAGCGTGACGCCACCGATGACTTTCTCGCGCTGGTCCGCACTCCCAGGTCGGCCACGCGCCCCGATCAAAAGCTCGTCCGGAGTCTGCACCTGTTCGGACACGATCGGAGACAGGAACTCGATGAATCGTTGGCCGGCACGCTCGACGTGTCGCGATAGCGGCCGGTCGTTCGGCGCCTCTCCCGGCTGTGTCTCGATGGTACCTTGACGGCCGGTGCTGGCGAGGATGCGCCCGTCCCCGCCACGGATGACCACATAAACGACATCGGGATTCCTGAGCGCGCCCCGCATCACTACCGCCAGGAGCTCCTTGTCCTCACTGAAGGCTCCGAGCTCGCTGGCGAAGCCGAGGTTCGAGGCCAGCGCTCGACCCCGCTTCTCGAACTCCTCCGTCACGAGCCGCCGATGCTCTCGGACATTCATCCACGCCTGAAAGACGAGAAAGGACACCACGATGGGGACGACGGACCAGAAGATCCGCGCCCGAAAGCTGGAGAAGCCCCGGAACCGCAGCCGCGTCTTCATCGCATCACTGGATCACGTTCGTGGCCCGCGTCAGGATGGCCTGCGGGACCTCGAGGCCGAGCTTCTGCGCCGTCTTGAGGTTGACGGTGAGGAAGAGCTTCCGCGCGGTCGTGTACGGGACGTCCGCCGCCGCGCGGCCCGTGAGTATCGCCTGAGCCAGCTCTCCCGCCTGGCGGCCGATGTCCTCGCCGCTCGCGAACGAGAGCGAGAAGAGCGCGCCCATCTGCGCGTGGCGGTCCGAGAGCCCGAGCAGCGGGATCCTCCGCCGGTAAGAGAACAGGAGCATCTGCTGAACCACGGCCTGGGAGAGGATGGTTTCGTCCGGCACGATCCACAAGGCGTCGATGCCGTCCTGGATCGACTCGAGCGCGCCGATGACTTCCTTGGTGGAGTTGATCTCCCGCGTGACCAGCTCGAGGCCCTCGTCACGGGCGACGAGCTGCGCGCGTCTCACCAGGTAACCGGTCTTGGCGGGATTGAAGATGACGCCGATGCGCTTGATCTGCGGCCCGAGCTGCTTGAACAGCCGGATCGACTGCTCCACGGGGACGTTCATGCTCGCTCCCGTGACGTTCTTGGTCCCCGCTCCGATCACGCTTGGCGGGTTGAGGACCATCGCGTACACGACGGGGAGTGGGGTCGGCCGGCTGACAATGACCTGCAGCGCCCAGATCCCAACGGCAAAGATGAGGTCCGGCTTGACCTTCGCCTCGATCTCGGCCAGCTGCTTCCGGCCGCGATCAAGGTCGCCGTCCATGTCGTACACGGCAACGATCTCGTGAGGCGCCGCTTCCTTGAAGCCCTTGAGCGCCTCCTCGTATTCGCTGACCTTGGCACTCAAGAGGACGGCCACGCGGCCCGCGGCCGCCGGGCTGGCAAAAGCCGCGGGCGACAGGACAAGGACGAGGACGATGGCTAGGAGCTTGAGCATCTCGATCTGAGGCTAGTGTAGAGGAAGCGGCCGACGTCCGGCGCCGGACTTCCGGCAGCCTTTCACCCCGGGGCGGACTGATAGCATGTTGCGATATCGCTGCTAGCATGAGACGATATCGACACTATGGCGACAATCATCATCCGGAATCTCGATGACGAGGTGGCCGAGCGGCTGCGGCTGCAGGCCCGCCTTCGAGGTGTATCGGTCGAGCAGGAGGCGCGGCGAGTCCTCGCCGACGGCACGCGGGTGAGCCGGGCGGAGATTGCCGCGCGGGCTGCGGCCATTCGCGCCCGCCAACGCCCCCACCGTTCCAGCGGAGTGGATTTGATCCGGGAAGACCGGGTGCGATGACGCCACGCAGAGCCGCGAGGGCGCCCGCCCGCCGCATGCGCGAGCGCGGCTCGCGATACACTTCGGCGATCTCGGAGCCTATCGTCGTCGACGCCTCGATCGCATTTCTGTGGTTCGCCAACGAGGCCGACAGGTCCGGAGCCGACGAGCTGCTCGAAGGCGACTCTACTCTGCTCGCTCCGGACCTGATGGCCGTCGAGGCCGCCAACGCATGGTGGAAGAAGCTCCGTCGTCATGAGATGGAGCGGGCGGACGTCGAGCAGGCCATCACGAATTTGCTTGCCCTGGGAATCGCCTGGACGCCTTCGGCGATGCTCCTACCGTCTGCCGCTCGATTGGCCGTCGACCTCGGGCATCCGGTCTATGACTGCCTCTACCTCGCGCTCGCTGTCTCGCACGCCGCCCCTATCGCGACTGCCGACAAGCGACTTCAGCAGGCGGCGGGGCGAATCGGCGTCCGGGTCAAGAACTGACCTCGGGGCCACCTCGGGCCTCAAAGTAGCGCGCGGCGCCGGACCTCGGGCAGGACCTCGCGCCCGAGCAGCTCGATCCCCGCCAGGATGTCGTCCTGCCGCATCCCGGGCCAGCTCACCCGCATGGTGGCGTGGGTGACGCCGGCCTTGTGCTGGGCGAGCAGGGCTTCGATTACCTGCGAGGGTGAGCCGAGGGCGAACCGGTTCTTGGCCAAGCGTCGCAGCTGGTCTTCGGGCTTTGCGGCGGGATCGATGGTGATGCCGGCGAGGCCCCACGACAGGTAGGCGGAGTACTTCTCCAGCAGGAACGGCGCTGCGCGGCGGACCGCCTTGTCCTCGTCGGGCGCGCATACAACTTCGAGCAAACGACAGATGTGCGGGCTCGGCGGTAGACCCGCCGCGGTCCGGGCCGCGGAGAAGGTACCCGCCTGAGCGGCGAACTCGTCCACGGTGGGGATCGGCACCACCAGCCAGCCGTCTGCGATGCGGGCCGCGCGCGCGATCCCGGCGGGCACCTGCGAGCCGACCAGGATCGGCGGCCGTGGCTGCTGCAACGGCCGCGGATGGATGCTGACGTCGTCGAGCTGCCAGTGGCGTCCATGGTGCGTGACGCGGTCCTCGGTCCAGAGGCGACGGATGATCTCGACGCCCTCCGTGAGGCGGCTCACGCGCTCGGCCATCGGCACCTTGAAGACGGCGAACTCCTCGGTCCGGTAGCCGAGCCCGACACCGAGCATGAACCGCCCGCCGGTGATCACGTCAAGGAAGGCGCCGACCTCGGCCAGCTCGACCGGATTGTGGAGCGGCAGCAGGACCAGGTTCGTTCCCACCCACATTCCCTCGACCTCGGCGGCGAGGCGCTGGAGCATCGGTAGGAGGGGGAAGTAGTGGAATCCCGGAGTAACGTGATGCTCCCCTCCCCAGATCGAGTCGAACCCCAACCTACGGATCAGCCGCGCCTGCTCCACCGTCTCGGCGAAGCGGCGGGCGGGGTCGTCGCCGGCAGGGTGCTGCGCGTTCAGGTAGATTCCGAGCTTCACGTCTACGCCACGACGGCGGGATCGACGCGGAGCACCGCATAGCCGCCCACGGCGCCCGCGCCGAAGCCCGGCGCGAAGACCCGCATCGGCCGGGTGATCACACCCTCCCGGACTGCATCATGGAGCGCGATCGGGATGCTGGCCGAGGACGTGTTGCCGACGCGCTCGATGTTGAAGTACAGGCGCTCGGGCGCGACGCCGGCCGCCTGGGCGAAGTTCACCACCATGGTCTTGTTGGCCTGGTGCGGCACGATCAGGTCGACCGCGTCGAGGAGGGAGGCGCCGGCGAGTCCGTCCGGATGCGGCAGGGCGCGGAGCTCGTCCAGCATCTGGCCCAGGTAGCGCTTGACCAGCGCACGGACCTCGGGCCCGTAGACCGTGATGTTGTTGTCGAATTCTGGATTCGGCCAGATGATCGAGTCCACCTCCGACATGGGCCCGCTCGCGTAGGTCTGCAGGACCTCGATATCCGGCGCGGTGCCCGCGGGCGCGGGACCGATCACGAGGGCGGCGGCGCCGTCGCCGAAGATCATCCGCGAGGTCCGCACCGTCCCGATCTTGTCCGAGAACTTCTCCCCGCACACGACCAGGATGGGCCGCTCGACTTCCTGGAGCAGCCGCACCGCCTCGCTGAGCCCGTACGGCAGCCCCGCGCAAGCCGCCACGATGTCGCACGACGCGTGGGTCTGGAACATGCCGAGCTGGCCGGAGAGCCAGGTCGCGAGCGACGGCATCATCTTGGAGCTGGTGCAGGAGCAGAACAGCACCGCGCCGATCTCCTCGGCCTTGCGCCCGGACTTCTCGAGGGCGCGGCGGGCCGCGAGGAGGGCCATCTGGTCGAGATCGAGCTCGGTATAGAGGCGTTGCTCGATGCCGGTCTTGTGGCGGATCTCCTCCACCGTCATGGGCGACCAGCAGTACGCCGCGTTGCGGACGAGGTCGTCGTTGGTGCAGGGGCGCTCGCCCTTGTAGACGGCGACGGCCTCGAGCCGCGGCATGACCGTGAAGCGCGCGCGCACATCGAGCGGCGGGTAGGGCCGGATCGGCTGGCGCGACTCCGACGGCGCGGGCCGGCGAGGCTGCACCCGATGCACGCCCTTGACCCGGCGGATGAATCGCAGGACGTCGTCGCCGCGCGGGTGGAAGACCACCACGAAGTCGTCGTCGTGGAGCTGGCCCACCTCGGTGAGGCGGGTCTTGGCGCGGTCCCAGCGGTACTGGTTGTGCAGGACCATCGCCTGCCGCATGAGCGCTTCCAGCTCGGGGACGCCGTGGGCGAACTCGATGATGTCGTCCTGGCCGTAGCCCGGGTAGTCCGGGTCGTAGGCCAGCAGGTGGTAGGTCAGGTTCTTCGGGTTCGCGAGGATCTCGCCGACCGTCGGCTTGATCGCCGGCAGCTCGTCGCCGGCTCCCTTCTTGTGGCGGAAGAGGTCCAGCAAGATGCGGCAGACCTTGTCCTCGGTCCCCTCGTCCCAGGTGGGCGGCAGCGCCCGGTAGGCGGCTTCGATCGAGGCCGTCATCTCGGCGCTGTCCCGTGCCGCGAACACCGGCAGGAAGACATCGTCGCGCTGCCTTGGGACGTCGCGCCAGCGCGTCGGGCGCTTCTCGTACATGGTCATCGCGTAGCGGTTGACCCAGAAGAGGTGGAGCGCGAGGTCGCGCAGGACGTCGTAGCGGCCCTTGTAGCCCCGGGACTCCACGCGCGCGACGATGTCGGCCTCGCTGGGCGCCTTCTCCTCGAAGTCGCGCTTGATGACGGCCGCGAACTGATCGAGCGTCTGGAAGATGGAGAAGTCGAGCTCCGGGAAGAAGTTGAACGGAAAGACGATGCGGCCGTAGCGGTTGATCACGAATGGCTTCATGGCATCTCCCTCGGCGCTGATCGTGCCAGATCGCGAGGGCCGGGTCAAACCGCCGGGGCGATCGCTGTATCGATTCCTCCACGCTCTTGAGCCCGGCCCGGGAAGGAGCTATTCTCCACACCGTGACTGCTAGGGCGAGCAGCGGGGTCCGGTATGCCTGCGTGGCCCCTCTCGCGCGCGTCGACTCTTCGACCGCGTCCGGATCGGATGACGGCCCTATGACGCCGAGCCCGCTCCCCCACTGGAAACACAGACCTCGCATATCGTATATCCGAGGTTTGCATAGCAAGGCGTCAGACGGCCCGCGCTTGCCGGCGAAACCCGCGTTTCTGGTGCGAGATTACCCACGGGCCATGCTCGGCACCGCCGTGCTACGCTGTCGCCGCGCGCTTGGTACACGGCGCTATGCAGTTCCACCGAATTCTAGTTAGGCTTCGCGAGGACGGTCGAGAGGCAGCGGATCCAGTTCAGGAGCGATACGAATGAAAGTTCAAGCGACGGGAGGCGAGATGGTTGGCAGGAGGCTCACGCTCGTTGTCACCGTCGCCCTCGGCCTGCTCGCCGCGCCGTTCGCCGGCGACGCGCAGCAGGCGGGCAAGGTTCACCGTATCGGCTACTTGAGTCAGGGCGGCGGACCGTCGGCCCCACTCGTACAGGCGTTCCGAGATAGTCTGCGCGAGTTTGGCTACGTGGAAGGACAGAACCTCACAATCGAGTGGCGTTTCACGAACAGTGACGAGCAACTGCCCTCCCTCGCGAACGAGTTGATCCAGTTGAAGGTGGAGGCCATCGTGACTACCGGAGGACCAGCGACTCGCGCTGTCAAGCAGGCGACGGGCACGATCCCCATCATTATGACCTTCAGCGGCGACCCAGTCGGCACCGGGCTCATCGCCAGTCTCGCTCGACCCGGTGGAAACCTCACAGGTCTGTCCTTCATGTCTCCCGACCTGAGCGCCAAGCGACTGGAACTGCTCAGGGAGGCGTTCCCGAAGATCACCCGGGTTGCTGCGCTCTGGAATCCCGACGACCCCGTCTACGCCCTCGAGCTCAGCCGGACAGAGGCTGCTGCCCGAGCGCTCGGCATCACGCTGCAGCCGATCGAGGTGCGAGTGCGGGGCGACTTCGAGGCCGCGTTTGCCGCCATGGCGAGCCACCGCGCCGACGCGCTGATCGCGTTCGCCCACACCCTGACGATTCAGGGTCGGCGCGAACTCATCGACCTGGCCAACCGCTCTCGGCTGCCAACGATGTACGGACTGAGAGAGTTCGTGAACGATGGCGGCCTCATCGCCTACGGGCCGAGCCTCTCGGCGTTGTATCGACGGGCGGCCTTCTACGTCGACAAGATCCTCAAAGGCGCCAAGCCCGCCGACCTCCCCGTCGAGCAGCCCACCAGGTTTGAGCTCGTGGTCAATCTCAAGACCGCAAAGGCGCTCGGCCTAACGATTCCGCCGTCGCTGCTGCTACGGGCAGATCACGTCGTCGAGTGATGGCGTACATCCAATGGTGCAGACAGCGTGAGCGGTCGGGGAGATAGGTGACACATCAGTCTAGGGACATGGGTGACACTGTCTTGCGAACCCACCGGCCCTTGTGATCCTCGATCTTCAGGCGCCGCTCGTCCATGCGTCCGAGCTTGCACGACCCGAAGTATACATCCCACAGCCCGTCGCCCACTTCCTCGAGGCCGACGTACTCGCCGGCCAGCGTGTGGGTGACGCAGACCCAGTGCGCCTTCCATCGGATGCCGCTGTTGCGACTGACGAGACGCATTTCGAAGTGTCCCGGGTACTCGATCGGCGCCAGCGTCGCAGGAAGCGCTCGCGCCGACGGTGCGTAGGCCGAGGCCGGGGGCTCCTGGTTCAGGGCTTCGTGCGGCCGCTCGTCGTTGTACTCGAGCCGGAAGGCGTTGAAGCGCTTCTGCTGCGCCGGCAAGTTGCCGCCGGGCGGCCGCGTGGTCTCCGCCTTCAGGGTCCGATGCATGCGCTCGTGGCGGCCATTCTGTTCCGGGTGCGCCGGCTCGATCAGCTCGGGAGTGATCCCCAGCCGGATCCACCACACCGACAGCGTCGACAGGCGCCCCAGGGCCGTCGTCGCGAAGGGCACCCCGTTGTCCGTCCGGATGATCCGCGGCAGGCCGTACTCCGTGAACAGCCGCTGAAAGACCGGCCGCGCGAGGTCGATGGCCGTCGACCTGAGCCCCTGGCACCCGAGCAGGTACCGGCTGTAGCCGTCCACCACCGTCAACGGGTAGCAGTACGCCCCGTCGCGCGTCCGAAACTGCCCCTTGAAGTCCGCCGTCCAGATGGCGTTGGGCGCGTCCATCGGCGTCATGGGACGGCCCGGATGGCCCGGATACTGCCGCCGCCGCCGACCGGTCACCAAGCCGTGCCGCTTGAGCAGCTCGCTGCCCGTGCTCTGCGCGGGCCATGCCCAATCCGGGTGACGTCGGGAGAGAATGCTCAGCAGTTTCTTGGCCCCCCAGGTGGGGTGCCGGCGTCGGCACTCGAGCAGCGCCTCCACGACTCTCGCCGGCGTCTGATGGGCGCAGGCATGCGGCCGGCGCGATCGATCCACCAGCCCGGCGGGGCCATCAGCCTCGTACCGCTCGATCCACTTGTAGGCGGTCTTCCGACTGACCCCGAAGTGGCGGCACAATTCGGAGAGCGAGAGGTACTTCCGCTGCAGGTCGGCGATGAAGCGAACGCGTTGGTCCATGGGTGACACCTCGTTCCACGGCATCTGGGCACCTCCCGGGGTGCCTCAGTGTTAGCGAACTGTCACCCATGTCCCTGGACTAAACTGTCACCCATGTCCCCGGACCGTACCGGGCGCTGGCCTAACAATCGCGTGCAGGCGACGGGAAACAGCCTCCGCTCGTCCCTCGCTGCGGCTGTTTCCCGCGCCTGACGCGTGGCGTTGGGCAGACAAATGACGTGCGCGACGACAATGACGACTCAAGCGCTCCTCTTCGGTGGCGGTGGATTGCCTAGTGGGGCACGGATGGTGGTGAGGCACACCGCTACCCGGCTCGCCACCGCCGTCATCCTTCTGCTTCTCGCCGCACCACTCGCCGCCGACGCGCAGCCGACTGGGAAGGTGTACCGAATCGGTTTCATCCAGACCGCGGCGCCTAATGAGATGGAGCACCTCACAAAGGCGCTGGACGAGGGGCTGCGAGAGCTCGGCTACGTGGAGGGGCGGAATATAGTGTTTGAGCGGCGGTTTGCCGAGGGAAAGCAAGAGCGGCTCCCCGCCCTCGCGGCGGAGCTCGTCCGGCTCAACATCGACGTCATCGTGACGGGAGCGAATCCGGTGATCGCTGCGGTCAAGCAAGCGACGGCGACGATCCCGGTCGTCATGGCGGTATCGAGAGATCCTGTGGGCGCGGGGTTCATCGCGAGCCTAGCACGGCCTGGGGGAAACATCACGGGATTCGCCAACGATCCCACTCCCGAAATCATCGGGAAAAATCTGGAGCTTTTGAAGGAGGCTGCCCCACGAGTCTCTCGCGTGGCCTTTTTGTGGAATCCTGTCCCTCCGGGTGCGGGAACCTACAAGAACGCGGTCGAGAGTGCCGCCCGGAAGCTGGGCGTAACATTCCAGTCCGTAGAGGTTCGGGGGCGCAACGAATTCGAGGGCGCGTTCGCTGCAATGGTCCGCGAGCGCGCCAACGGGGTCGTGGTGGCCGCGGACCCCGTGCTCCTTGGTCCTCGAAGTCAGGTCGTTCTTCTGGCGGCGAGGAGCCGGCTGCCCGCCGTGTATGTGCAGAGGGAGTTCGCGGAGGCCGGGGGCCTCATGTCCTATGGGCCGAACCTTGCTGACCAGTTCCGGCGGGCCGCCATCTACGTGGACAAGATCCTCAAAGGCGCCAAGCCCGGCGATCTTCCAGTGGAGCAGGCTTCGAAGTTCGAGCTGGTGATCAACCTGAAAACCGCGAAGGCGCTCGGTCTCACGATCCCGCCGTCCCTTCTGCTACGAGCGGACCACATCCTTGAGTAATGGTGGGCTGCCCAACATCACGCTTCAGCGGACCGGAGGCCCGCGATGCTCGCCTCCCGGCCGCTGAGCGTCGACGTTGCCACAAACTGGCGTACCAGCGGCGGAGGCCGACGATGCAGGTTTAGAGTTGTCCACGCGCGAGGCGGGCGGGCCCTGTCGCGCCGGGCACGGCTGCGTCTTTCCTGAATGATCTCCGCTAAGGCCGGTCGCGCTTCGCGGCCTGGATGGCCGCCCAGACGCGCTCGCTGGACGCGGGCATGTCGAGCTCCCGGACGCCGAGCGGCGCGAGCGCGTCCATGACCGCGTTGATGACGACGGGCAGCGCGCCGACGGTGCCGGCCTCTCCCGCGCCCTTGGCCCCGAGCGGGTTGAGCTTCGTCGGCACCGGGCTGCTCTCGATGCGCACGTCGCAGAAGGCGTCGGCGCGGGGCATCGCGTACTCCATGAAGGACGCGGTCAGGAGCTGGCCCGACTCCGGCTCGTACACGACCTGCTCCATCAGCGCCTGGCCCACACCCTGCGCGACCCCACCGTGGATCTGGCCCTTGAGCGTGAGCGGGTTGATCACCGTGCCCACGTCGTCCACGATCGCGTAGCTGGCGAGCGTGACGGCGCCCGTGTCCGGATCCACCTCCACCTCGCAGACGTGGCAGCCGTTGGGCCACGTGTCCGTCTTGGGGGCGAAGGTGCCCGTCTCGTAGAGCCCCGGCTCGAGGCCTGGCGGCAGCTGGGCGGGCACGAAGGCGGCCCGTGCGACCTCCTTGATCGCCACGGCCCGGTCCGTGCCCACCACGTTGAACTTGCCGTCGGCGAAGGCGATGTCACCCTCGGCCGCTTCCAGCAGGCGCGCGGCGATCTTCTTTCCCTTGGCGATGATCTTATCGGCGGCCGTCCAGAGCGCGGTGCCGCCGATGACCGTCGAGCGGGAGCCCATGGTCCCCATGCCGAAGGCGACCCGGTCCGTGTCCCCGTCGATGTAGCGGACCTCGGCGGGGTCGAGGCCCAGCCGCTCGTGGAGGATCTGCTTGAACGTCGTCTCGTGCCCCTGCCCCTGGTTCTTGGTGCCCATGAAGACCGTCGCGCTCCCGCTCGGGGCGAACCTGATCTCGGCGAACTCGGGCGCGGGCCCCGCCGCCCGCTCGATGGCGTTGACGACCGCGAGACCGCGCAGCGCGCCGCGCCGGCGGGACGCGTCGCGCCGGGCTGGAAAGCCCGCGACGTCGGCGAGTATGAGCGCCCTCTCCATGCTCTTCGCGAACTCGCCGCAGTCGTACGTCGTGCCGAGCGCGGTCTTGTACGGCATCGCCGAGGCGGGGATGAGGTTCTTCCGCCTGAGCTCCAGCCGATCCATGCCAAGCTCGCGCGACGCGTCGTCGATCAGGCGCTCGATGACGTACGTCGCCTCGGGCCGGCCGGCCCCGCGGTACGGCGCCGTCGAGCTGGTGTTGGTCAGCACGGACAGGACCTGCACGTGGGCGGCGGGGAAGGCGTAGACGCCGACCACCGTGACCACGTTGCCGAAGGTCGCGAGCAGGTTGCGGTCGGAGGAGATGTAGGCGCCGACGTTGGCAAGCGTCCGGACGCGGATGGCGAGAAAGCGCCCGTCGGCGTCCAGGGCCAGCTCGGCCTCGCTGACGTTGTCCCGCGCGTGCTCGTCGGCCGGGATCGCCTCGCGGCGCTCGCACTGCCACTTGACGGGCCGGCCGAGCTTGCGCGCCGCCCACAGCACGAGCTTGTGCTCGGGGTACTGCCAGCCCTTGGTGCCGAAGGCGCCGCCGACGTCGCCCACGATGACGCGGATCTGGTGCTCCGGCACCTGGAAGATGTTGCTCGCGAGCGCGTTCCTGACGCGGTGCGGATACTGGACGTCGGCGTGGAGCGTGTAGCGGTCCTCGCCCGGATCGTAGACGCCGAGCGCGCCGCGGGGCTCCATGTACTGCGCGTGCACGCGCGTGATCACGTAGCGGCGCCGGACGACGTGGGCCGCGCGCGCGAAGGCGGCTTCTGCCGCCGCCTTGTCGCCCACTTCGAAGACGTTCGAGATGTTGTCGGCGCACTCGTCCCATACGGGGGCGCCGCCGACGGCCTCCGCGGTCGACGTCACCGACGGTAGCGACTCGTACTCGACACGAACCATCTCCGCCGCGTCCTCGGCCTGGGCCAGGGTCTCAGCGATCACGAGCGCGATGGGGTCACCCACGTAGCGGACGCGGTCCTGCGTCAGCCCGCGGTGCGGCGGCGCCCACATCGGCGAGCCGTCCGGGCGCTTGCGCTTCAGCGTCATCTTCATCGTGCCGAGGCCGTCCCGCGCCAGGTCAGCCCCGGTGAAGACCGCGAGGACACCGGGGGCGGCCGCGGCCGCGGGCGTGTCGATGGACTGGATCCGCGCGTGAGCGTGGAGCGACCGCACGACGACCACGTAGGCCTGGCCGGGGAGGTTGACGTCGTTGTGGAATCTGCCCTCGCCCCGCACGAGGCGGGGGTCCTCGAACCGCTTGACCGATTGCCCGATGCCGTACTGCCCCATCCGTGCTCCTCCTCAAGCAGGCTGCTGAAAAAGGCCCATCTGCTTCGTTGGCGCCCTTGGCCGCACGCTCAACGTACAGGGAGTACGCCTCGCGTGCGGCCGGCGGGCGCCGCCTCGCATCTGGACCTTTTTGAGCAGCCTACGAGTTTTTCAGCAGCCTGCGAGGAGACGGTATGAAGCGCAGCGAGCACCGGATCCTGACCACCCACGTCGGCAGTCTTCCGCGTCCGCCGGCGCTTCGCGACCTCCTCGTGCGCCTGGACCGCGGCGAGGTCGTCGACGGCGCCGCCCTCGCCCACGAGGCCGAGGCCGCCGTGCGCCATGTGGTGAAGAAACAGATCGAGGCGGGCATCGACGTCGGCAACGACGGCGAGCAGCCGCGCGTCGGCTTTTCGACGTACCCCGCCAAGCGGATGCGCGGCTTCGGCGGTGAGAGCAAGCGGCGCATGTCGCGAGACATCGCCGAGCACCCGGACTACATGGCGCGCCTTTCCCGCATGCGAACGGGCGCCGCGCGCATCAACGACGCGCCCCAGGCGGTGGCCGAGGTCGCCTACACCGACCTCAGCGAGGCCGTGGCCGAGTGCGAGCTGTTCCAGCGCTGCGCGGCCGCCGAGCGGACCGCGTTCGCCGAGCCATTCATGACGGCAGCCTCCCCGGGCGTCATCGCCACCATCATGCTCGACGCCTACTATGGCTCGCACGAGCGCTACGTGCGGGCGCTCGCCCGCGAGATGCGCAAGGAATACGAGCTGATCGTGAGTCGCGGGTTCGTGCTCCAGCTCGACTGCCCGGATCTCGCCATGGAGCGCGCCCGCTTCTTCCAGGACGAGCCCCTCGACCGCTTCCTCGACGCCGTCGCGCTCCACGTCGACGCCATCAACGAGGCGGTGGCGGCCATCCCGAAGGACCGCGTGCGCCTGCACCTCTGCTGGGGCAACTACGACGGGCCCCACACCCACGACGTGCCGCTCGAGCCGCTCCTGCCGATCATCTATCGCGCGCGGGTCGGCGCGCTCTCCCTGCCGCTCGCCAGCCCGCGGCACCAGCACGAGCTCCGGGCGTTCCGCCGCCATCCGCTCCCCGACGAGATGCTGTTCCTGCCCGGCGTCATCGACTCCACGACCAACGTCGTGGAGCACCCCGAGGTCGTCGCCGACCGAATCGTGGCGGCCGCTGAGGCCGTGGGCGACCGGACGCGCGTCCTCGCAGGCGTCGACTGCGGCTTCGGCACCTTCGCCGGCTCCCAGCTCGTCGAGGAGAGCGTGGTGTGGGCCAAGCTCCGTAGCCTTCGGGAAGGCGCGGACCTGGCCACCAAGCGGCTCTGGGGGTGACGCGCCGGGGTGTGATATCGTACGCGGCACCCTTTCACATCATCGGAGGTCGCCAATGAGGCAGCGCGTCACACGATTACTGTGGATCCTCACCTGCGTCGCGATCATCGCGGCGCTCGGACCGTCACGGGAGGCCTCCGCCCAGGACAAGCCGCGCTACGGCGGCGAGCTGGTCTTCGTGGTCGCCGCCGAGCCGCCGAGCTTCGACGCCCACCGGGAAGAGACGTTCGCGATGCTCCACCCGGGCGCGCCCCATTACAACACCCTCTTGCGGGTGGATCCCTTCGACAAGACGGGCACAAAGTTCATCGGCGACCTGGCCGAGTCCTGGACCGTCTCCGCCGATAAGCGCACGTATACGTTCAAGCTGCGCCACGGCGTGAAGTTCCACGACGGCAGCGTGATGACCGCCAAGGACGTGAAGGCATCCTACGATCACATCATCTTCCCGGGGCCCGGTGTCGTCTCGAGCCGCCAGGAGCAGTACAAGGTTGTCGAGGCGGTCGAGGCGGTTGGGCCCGACACCGTCATCTTCCGTCTGAAGTGGCCGGAGGGCTCCTTCATTGCCAGCGTGGCCTCGCCGTGGAACTGGATCTACAAGGCCGACATCCTGGCCAAGGATTCGCACTGGTACGAGAAGAACGTGATGGGGACCGGCCCGTTCAAGTTCGTGGAGTACGTGCGGGGCTCGCACTGGATCGGCAAGAAGAACCCGGACTACTGGGACAAGGGCAAGCCCTACCTCGACGGCTACCGCGCGATCTTCATTCAGGACGCCGGGGCGCAGGTGGCGGCCATCCGAGGCGAGCGGGCGATGATCCAGTTCCGCGGCTTCACCCCCGCGCAGCGCGACACGCTCGTGGCGGCGCTCGGCAGCAAGATAACCGTCCAGGAGAGCCCGTGGAACTGCTCGATTCAGGTGGCGATGAACCAGCAAAAGAAGCCGTTCGAAGACAAGCGCGTGCGCCGGGCGCTTACGCTCGCCCTCGACCGCTGGGAGGGCTCGAAGGCGCTCTCTCGGATCGCTATCGTGAAAGACGTGGCCGGTATCCAGGTGCCAGGGACGCCGTGGGCCACGCCGCCGGACGAGCTTGGCAAGCTGGCGGGCTACGGCCGGGACATCAACGCCTCGCGCGCCGAGGCGCGGCGCCTGCTGAAAGAGGCCGGCGCCGAGAACTTGTCCTTCACGCTCCTGAACCGGGCCGTGCCACAGCCGTACGAGCCCGTGGGCGTCTGGCTCATCGACCAGTGGCGCCAGATCGGCGTTACCGTCAAGCAGAACGTGTTCGAGTCGGCGGCGTGGTTCTCGGCGCAGAGAACCGGTGACTTCGAGGTCTCGACGAACGCCCCGTGCAATTCCATCGTCGAGCCCGACATGGACCTGCACTGGTTCCTCACCACCTCGCCGGTGAACTACAGCCGGCACAAGGACACGGTGATGGACGAGCTGTACCAGAAGCAGTCCCGCGCCATCGACGCGGAAGAGCGACGGAAGTATCTGCGAGCGTTCGAAAAGCGCCTCTACGATGATGAGGTCCACTTCATCCACACGTTCCAGTGGAATCGGATCGTCCCGCACCTGTCCAAGGTGCGCGGCTGGACGATCACGCCGAGCCACTTCCTGAACTGCCAGCTCGACACGATCTGGCTCAGCGAATAGAGAGCCAGGGAACCTCCATGCTGCGTGACTGTCCGAACGGTAACTATCGTTTCCTGCCCGGGATCAGCGCGTTTTCGTCGGGCACGGTCGCCATGCCCGGCCACGAGATCGTGCACGTGACGCTGGCTACGCCCATTCCCTGGCGCGAGGGCTTCACGCGGATCGAGCGCCACCTGCGTGATCAGCAGCGGCCGAAGACCGCGCTCTGCGGGATCGAGCTCCGGAGCCCGGCCGCGTTCACCTTCGAGGGGTTCGCCAAGTTCAACGAGGGCTACCGGGCGCTGCTGGCCGACTGGAGCATCCTCGTGGGCGAGGACAACCCCATTCCGCGGACCAACGTGGCGCCGGTCGTGGCGGCGCCCGCGGAACCTTCGCTGTATGCCTTCGCCTACACGACGCCCGGAGCCACTCCGTCGCCGACCTTCATCGTGGCGGGCGCGGGCGAGATGCGGGATCGCGCGAAGGGGCCCGACGGCATCGTGCGCCACGGGGACACGTCGCCGGACGCCATGCGCGAGAAGGCGCGGTTCGTGATGGGCGTCATGCAGGAGCGCCTGCGCGCCCTCGGCGGCGAGTGGAGCCGCGTGACGACGATCGACATTTACGCGGCCCAGCCCATCTACAGCTTTCTCCTCGACGAGATCCTCCGACCGGCCGGCCCCGCCGCCATCCACGGCATCCGCTGGTTCCCAAGCCGCCCGCCCATCCAGGGGCTCGAGTTCGAGATGGACATGCGCGGCGTCGCGCGCGAGCTTGTATGGTAACAACCCGGGTCACCCCGCACTTCGCCGCCCAGTTCGACGGGGTCGACATCACCCGGCCGCTCGACGAGCCCGCCTGGAAGGAAGTCCGCGCCGCCCTCGACGAGCATTCCGTCCTCGTCTTCCGCGGACAGCCGCTCGACGACGACACGCAGACCGCCTTCAGCCGGCGCTTCGGCTCGCTCGAAGTCAC
>DASYVT010000163.1 GCA_035936835.1 Candidatus Methylomirabilota bacterium
TCCCGGTGGCCGAGGACCGTGGCCAGCTGTTCCACATACGTCGCGAAGCGATGGGCTCGAGCCGTCTCGGATGTGCGCATACGCTGAGACTGCCAGCGTACCCCATGATTCCCCTAACTTTTCTAACACAGTAGTACTAGCCGCTTGACGAAGACGCGCGCGAGAGGGGACACTCTCGACGTGGACTTTTACGCGCGGCTGACGCGCACCTGCCTGGCCGTGGCGACCCTGGCGCTCCTCACGCCCGCGCCCGGCGCGCGCGCCGCCGACCCACAGGTCGGGCAGACGGTGGTCAAGAGCGGCCCCGCCGTGGCCAGCGACTTGTACGCCTTCGGCGGCGGGGTGGACATCCAGGCCGACGTGGAGGGCGACCTCGTCGCGGCCGGAGGCCGCGTCGTCACCGCCGGGCGCGTCGAAGGCAACCTCATCGTCGTCGCCGGCTCCGTCGTCGCCGGGGGCAACGTCCTCCGCAACGTGCGCACCGCCGGCGGCGCCGTCACGATCAGTGCGCACGTCGCGCGCAACCTGAACGCGGGCGGCGGCACGGTGGTCCTGACTCCCGAGGCGGTCATAGACGGGCGCGCGCGCCTGGTCGGCGGCGAGGTGCGCGTGGCCGGGACGATCGCGAAAACGCTGTACGCGGCGGGCGCCGTGATCGTACTGGCGGGAGAGTTCCAGGACGACGTCGAGCTGGTGGCCCAGGAGATCGAAGTGCTCCCGACGGCGCGCATCAAGGGCAGCCTGACCTACTGGAGCCCGCGGGACGCAAAGATCGACCGCAAGGCGAAGATCCAGGGCCGGGTCACCCACAACCTGCCGGAGCTGCCGCGCGCGCTGACGAGCACCGGGACGGCCCTCCTGACCGTCTCGCGCCTCCTCTTCATGGCGGGACTGATCGTCACGGGGGTCACCCTCTACCTGCTCTTCCCCGGCTTCACGATGCTCGCCTCGCACACCATCGGCTCGGACCCGGCCAAGAGTCTCAGCATCGGCCTCCTGCTCGTCGTCGCCATACCGGTGGCCGCGATCCTGACCATGCTCACGATTCTCGGCATCCCGCTCGGGTTCATCCTCTTCGTGGTCTACTTCGCAGCGCTGCTCGTGGGATTTCTTGTGACGGCATTCTTCCTGGGTGACGTCGGTGCCCGCGCCTTCCTCCGCCGCGGGCGGCGATCCAGGACCGCGCGGGCGCTGTGGTTCATCCTGGCCCTGGCCGTCCTCGGCCTCGTGAACCAGCTGCCGTTCGTCGGCGGAGTCGTCATGGCGGCGGCGGTGCTGGTGGGGCTGGGCGCGATGAGCCTGCACGTCTGGCGCCACTGGGGCGACCCCGAGACGGCGGGCGGAGACGCCTAGCGCGGCGCGCATTGGCCCAAACACATTGACACCAAAGGTTTTTTGGACTATTCTCCATTAGTGGAATTGGCGATTCCCTCCCCCTCCACTGACTGGCAGAGGCCCCTATGATCCGCAGCATGACCGGGTATGGCCACGCCGAAGTCGCCGGGGTCCGCCTGAGCCTGTCTGTGGAGTGCAAGTCGCTCAACCACCGCCACCTCGACATCGCGCTGCGTCTGCCGCGCGGCCTCTCGGCGCTGGAGCTCGACGCGCGGCGCGTGATCCAGGGCGCGGTCCAGCGCGGCCGGGTCGAGGTCAGCGTGGCCGTGGCGCCGCTCGACGGCGCGCCCTCGGCTGACCTCACGATCAACATGGCGCAGGCGCGCGCGTACATCGATATGGCCCGCAGGGCCGGCGACGAGCTCAACCTGGGCGGGATCCCGACGCTCCAGTGGATGCTCGAGCAGCCGGGCGTCATCACGCGTGAAGAGCAGGCGCCGCTGTCTCCCGACGAGTGGTGGCCGCTTCTCCACGACGGGCTCGCCAAGGCGCTCGGGGAGCTCCGCGCGCGGCGGGACACGGAGGGCGCGGCCCTCGACAAGGAGCTGCGCGCGCTGTTGGCGGCCATGGGCGAGCAGGTGGGCGTGATGGGCACCCGCGGGCCGGCGGCGACCGAGCGCAAGCAGCAGCGGCTCCGCGAGCGCATCCAGGCTCTGCTCGGCTCGACACCGCTCGACGAGGGGCGCCTCGCCACCGAGGTCGCGATGTGGGCGGAGAAGAGCGATATCACGGAGGAGCTCGCTCGGCTCCGGGCGCACATGGACGAGTTCGCGCGGCTGCTCGACGAGGGCGGCGCCGTGGGGCGCACGCTAGACTTCCTGATCCAGGAGATGAACCGCGAGGTGAACACGGTCGGCTCCAAGGCGGACGACCTCGAGCTGTCGCAGGCCGCCATCGCCGCCAAGTCCACCCTCGAAAAACTGCGCGAGCAAGCGCAGAACATCGAATGATGACCTTTCGAGCCGAAACGCTGCCGACGAGCCGCAGGCGTGGCGGTTCGAGCCGAAGGGCGAAGCCGTGAGGCGAGGGCTGAGTGAATCAACGGTGAGGCGAGAGCTGAGATACATGGGGCTGAAATGGAACTGATCAAGCGGCGCGGCGCGCTGGTCGTGGTTTCGGCTCCCTCGGGGGCCGGCAAGACCACGCTCTGTCACGAGGTGCGCCGCCTGGTGCCGGACCTCTTCTACTCGGTCTCGCACACGACGCGCCTGCCGCGGCCGGGCGAGGTCAACGGCACCGACTTCCACTTCGTGAGCGAGGCCGAGTTCCTCGACATGCGCGACCGGGACGAGTTCGCGGAGTGGGCGGAGGTTCACAGCAACTACTACGGCACGCCGGTGAAGGCGCTCGAGGGCGCGCTCAGCCACGGCCTCGATGTCCTGCTCGACATCGACACGCACGGCGCCCGGCAGCTGCGCCAGCGGTACCCCGAAGCGGTCTCGATCTTCATCATGGCGCCGTCCATGAAGGAGCTCGAGGCGCGGCTCCGGGAGCGCAACAGCGACGCCCCGGTCGAGATCGCCCGCCGGCTCACCCGGGCGCGCGAGGAGATCTCGGCCTGGCGGCAGTACGACTACCTGGTCATCAATCGCGACGTGAAGGAGGCCGTGGACCAGCTCGCCACCGTCATTCAGGCGGAGCGCTGGCGCACGAGCCGGCTGACTCTCAAATTTCCCGACGTGGAGGTTCCAGAGTAATGGCATTCCCCTCGCTCGAGCAGTCCCTGAACAAGGTGTCAAATCGCTACCTGCTGGTGGTCCTGGCGGCCAAGCGCGCGCGCCAGCTCAACCGCGGCGCGGCGGCGCAGGTCGAGACCAAGCACAAGAAGCCGACCTGCACGGCCCTCGAGGAGATCGCCGAGGCCAAGATCAGCTACCGCGTCCGTGAAGAGGACGCCCCGAAGGAGTAGGCGGCCGTGACGCTCGCGGGCAAGCAGGTCATTCTCGGCATCACGGGCAGCATCGCCGCCTACAAGGCGGTGCTGCTGCTGCGTGAGCTGACCGCCCGCGGCGCCGAGGTGTCCGTGGTCATGACGGCCGGCGCCGAGCACTTCGTCGCCCCCCTCACCTTCCGGACGCTGTCGGGCCGGCCGGTGCTGTCGAACCTCTTCGACCCGCAGAGCGACGACGCGGTCGAGCACGTGGCGCTCGCCGAGCGTGCGCATGCATTCGTCGTGGCGCCGGCCACGGCCAATGTCCTGGCCAAGGCCGCCCACGGCATCGCCGACGACTTCCTCACCACGCTCCTGCTGGCGGCCCGGTGCCCCGTTCTCATGGCCCCCGCCATGGACGGCGGCATGTGGGACCACGCCGCCGTGCAGGCCAACGTCGCCACGCTGCGCGAGCGTGGCGTGAGCGTCCTCGAGCCCGAAGCAGGCGCGCTCGCCTCGGGGTGGAGCGGCAGAGGCCGGCTGCCCGAGATCGAGACGATCGTCGAAGAAGTCGAGCGCCTGCTCACGCCCGTCCGCGACCTCCGCGGCGAGCGCGTGCTCGTCACCTCGGGGCCGACCCGCGAGCCCATCGATCCCGTGCGCTACCTCTCGAACCGCTCCTCGGGCAAGATGGGCCACGCCGTCGCAGCCGCGGCGCTCCGGCGCGGCGCGGAGGTCGTGCTGATCTCGGGGCCGACGGCGCTCAAGCCGCCCGCGGGCGCCGTCTACGTCCCCGTGCAGACGGCCGAGGAGATGCGCGAGGCCGCGCTCCAGCACCTCGGTACCGCGACCGTCGTCATCAAGGCCGCCGCCGTCGCCGACTACCGCGTGGAGCGGCCGAGCGCGACCAAGATCAAGTCCGGCGGCAAGCGCGACGGGTGGAGCCTCGATCTCGTGCCGAACCCCGACATCCTGAAGGAACTGGCGCAGAAGAAGGGCGGCGCCTTCCTCGTGGGCTTCGCCGCCGAGACCAACGACGTTCGCGCGCACGCCGCCGACAAGCTCCGCGCCAAGGGCATCGATCTCCTCGTCGCCAACGACGTCAGCCAGCACGGCATCGGCTTCGAGGCCGACGACAACCAGGTCCTCCTGCTGGACCGCTGGGGCGGGGCGCTCGATCTGCCGCGCATGACCAAGATCCAGGTGGCGCACGCCATCCTGGACCGCGTGCTGGCGCTGCGCGCGGCCCCGAAGCCTCGCCGCACGCCCTCTCGCTGACCACGATGGAGGATCCGCGCGCGGCCCTCGGCGAGGCGCTCGCCGCCGTCGCCGACACCCTCCGCCACCACCGCGACCTGGGCCTCAAGGAGATCGCGCTCAACCGGCCCGAGCCGCCGGACGCAGCGCAGGGGCTGGCCGCGCAGGAAAAAGCGCTCCAGGGCTGCCCGCGGTGCAAGCTTTCGCAGAGCCGCTCGACGATCGTCTTCGGCTCGGGCAACCCGAATGCGCGGCTGGTGGTGATCGGGGAGGGGCCGGGCGAGGATGAAGACAAGCAGGGCAAGCCCTTCGTCGGCCGCGCGGGCCAGCTCCTGACCAAGATGCTCGCCTCGGTCCACTTCGACCGCGAGCGCGACTGCTACATCTGCAACGTCGTCAAGTGCCACCCCGAGAAGAACCGCAACCCCGAGCCCGACGAGGTCTCGGCCTGCAACCCATTCCTGCTGGCGCAGCTCGACATGATCCAGCCGGCCGTGATCCTGGCCCTCGGCAACTTCGCCGCGCAGACGCTCCTCGGCACCAAGGAAGGCATTACCAAGCTCCGCGGCCGCGCCTATTTCTACCGCGACATCGTGCTGGTGCCGACCTTCCACCCGGCCTTCCTCCTGCGCAACCCGGGAGACCAGTACAAGCGCATGGCCTGGGACGACCTCAAGCTCGCCCGGCGCGAATGGGAGCGCCTGACCACGCCCTCCCCTCAGCCCTCTCCCCTCAGACCTCTCCCCTGAGGGGAGAGGGAGTCGAGCGGATGATCGCCGATGTCGTGTTCGATCTGCCGCTCGACCATCCCTTCTCGTATCTCATCCCCGACTCGCTGATCGTGACGCCCGGCCAGCGCGTGAACGCGCCGCTCGGCGGCCGCGGCACGCGCGTGGGCGTAGTCGTCGCGCTCCGCGACGGTGATGCCGCGGGCCTGCGTCCCATTCAGCACGTCGTGGAGCCCGCGCCCATCCTCTCGGCGGGCGGCCTCGAGCTCGGCCGATGGATCGCCGACGAGAGCCTGTCCTCGTGGGGCTCGACGCTCCTGGCTCTCCTGCCGCCGCCGCCACGCTCGAAGCGCGCGGAAGTCCTTGCCCCGCCTCTCGAGCCGGCGCGGGGCGGCGCGGCGCCGCCACCCGAGGTCTGGATGGACGTTCATCGCGAAGATCGCCTCGCCGCGGCATTGGGCGACACCTCCGGCGGCGCGCTCGTGATCGCGCCGGACACCGACAGCGCGGCGCGGTGGGCGCGGCGCCTCGACGCGGCCCGCCTCGACAGCGGCGCGGGCCCCGCGGAGCGGCGCGCGGCGTGGTTCGCCGCGGCACGGGGGCGCGTCAGCATAGTGGTCGGCACCCGCGGGGCGCTTCTGGTGCCGCTCCCGCCGCCGGCGATCCTCGTGCTGCTCGACGAGCAGGACCCCGCCCACAAGCCGCCCGGACCGCCGCGGCTTCATTCGCGCGACATCCTGCTCCGCCGAGCGGCGCTCGACGGCAGCCGCCTGATCATGCTCGCGGGAGCGCCGTCGGCCGAGGTCTGGCAGAAGTCCGTAGCGGGCACGGTCACGCGCGTGGCCAACGGGCCGGCGCCCTGGCCCGAGGTGATCGCCTCCGACACGCGCGGCATCCTCCGCAATCATCCGTTGACGCTCCCCCTGACGCGCGCCATCGAGAACATGTCGCGGGCCGGCAAGAGCGTGGCGCTGATCGTGAGCCGGTCGGCGGGAGCCATCGGGTGCAACGACTGCGGCGCCGTCCTCCGCTGTCCCGCGTGCGGCGTGGCGCTTCAGCTCCGGCGCGATCGCCGCGGAATGGCGTGTCGGTTGTGTGCAAAGACCGATGCCATGCCCGAGCGCTGCCCCGGCTGCGGCGGCCACCGCCTCCAGCCCTTCGGATGGGACGCCGAGCGCGTCGAGGCGTCGGTGCGGCGCCGCTTCCCTCGCCTGACGGTGTCGCGCACCGACCCGGGCGCCCAGGTGCAAGTCGGCACGCCCGCCCTCCTGCTCGGGGCGCGAGCGCGCCAGTGGGGCGCCGTCGGCTTCGTCTGGTTCGACGGCTTCCTCCGGGTGCCGGACTTCCGCGCCGGTGAGCGCGCCTTCCAGCTGCTCTGGG
>DASYVT010000164.1 GCA_035936835.1 Candidatus Methylomirabilota bacterium
GTCGCGGCCTCGCCGATCCCCTTGACGCCGAGCGTGGTCCGCGGCGAGTGCGTGCGGGTGTGGTCGTTCTGGAACGAGATCAGGTCGTCCGTCTTCGGGATCGCGTAGTCCATGAGGGTCGACGAGAGGAGCTGGCCCGACTCGTCGAAGGCCGCCTCTTCCCAGAGCGCCTGGCCGATGCCCTGCGCCAAGCCGCCGTGCACCTGGCCCTGGACCAGGAGCGGGTTGATGAGGAAGCCCGCGTCGTCCACCGACATGTATCGGAGGATCTTGACGCGACCCGTGTCCTGGTCCACCTCGACCATGGCGACGTGGGAGCCGAAGGGGAAGAGCATGCCGGCGCCGGTCTTGATGTCCTCGTGCGAGTCCAGACTGCCCTTGGCGGCCGCGGCGACCTGCTGCCAGGTGACGGCGCGATCGGGCACGCCGCGCACCGTGAATTTGCCATCGGCAAGCACGAGATCCTGCGCCGCCGCCTCGAGAAGGCTGGCGGCGACCTGCTGGGCCTTGTCCTTGACCTTGACCGCCTGGCCGAGGGCGTGCATGCCGCCGCGCGCGGCGGAGCGGCTGCCGAAGGTGCCGACGCCGTTCCTGACGAGCGCGGTGTCGCCCTGGACGACCGTGACCATCTCCATCGGGATCTGGAGCTCGTCGGCGACCAGCTGGGCGTAGGCCGTTTCATGGCCTTGCCCGTGAGAGGCCGAGCCCGTTAGCAGGGTCACGCGCCCGTCGGCGGCCACGACGAGGTCCGACACCTCGTCCTCTTCGAAGCCGCAGATTTCGACGTAGGAGGCGAGCCCGATGCCCACGAGCCGCCCGTGGGCGCGCGCCGCCTGCTGCTGCTGGCGGAGCTCCTCGTAGCCGGCCTTCACGAGCGCGTGGTCGAGGGCGCGCGTGTACTCGCCGCTGTCGTAGGAGTTCCCGAGCGCCGTGTCGTAGGGGAACTTGTCGGGCGGGATGAAGTTGCGCCGCCTGACTTCGGACGGGTCGAGGCCGACCTTCGCGGCGAGCAGGTCCATGCCGCGCTCGATGAAGTAAGCGGCCTCGGGCCGCCCCGCGCCGCGATAGGGCACCGTGCCCATCGTGTTGGTGAAGGCGCAGACGACCTCGGCCCGCGCCGTCTGGATGTCGTAGCAGCCCGTGATCATCTGGGCGCAGAGGACCGGCAGGAGGCAGCCGACGTGGTAGAGACAGTAGCCGACGTTGCCGGTGATCTTCGCGTCGAGCGCCAGGATCCGGCCCGTCGAGTCGGCGGCCAGGCGGAGGTGACAGCGCATGTCGCGGCCGTGTCCCGTCGCCTGCATGTCCTCGCGCCGCGTCGCCGCCCAGCGCACGGGGCGGTTCAGGCGCTTCGCGAGCATCGGGACGATGGTGTCTTCCTGGTACACGGGCACCTTGGCGCCGAAGCCGCCGCCCACGCGCCCGGTCATCAGGTGGATCTGCTCGGGCTTGAGCTTGAGCCGCTCGGCGACCTGGTTCCGCATGCCGTGCGGGATCTGGGTGTCGCCCCACATGGTCAGCTTCTGCGCCTTGGCATCCCAGATCGCGCTGCACGCGCGCGGCTCCATCGCGAGCGGGATCACGCGCTGGTTGATCAGCTTGACGTCAATGACCACGGGGGCCGTCTTGAAGGCCGCGTCGACGTCGCCCTTCTCGAGCTTGAACGAGACGCCGAGGTTGGAGCCGGTCTCCGGGTACAGGAGCGGCGCGCCCTTGCGGAGCGCCGCCTCCGAGTCCACGACGGCCGGCAGCGGCTCGTAGTCCACGACCACGGCCTCGGCCCCGTCCACCGCGGCCTGCGCCGTCTCGGCGGCGACCACGGCCACGGGCTCGCCCACGTGACGGACGCGGCCCTCGGCCAGCATCGTGTACCCCTGCCGGTTCATCGAGGCGAACATCTCGGGTGGGATCGGCGTGTGGATGACGCCGACCTCCGCGTTGATGTCGGCGCCTGTCAGGATGGCGACGACGCCGGGCATCTTCCTGGCAGCCGTGGCGTCGATCCGCTTGAGAACCGCGTGGGCGTGGGGGCTCCTGACGAACGCCAGCTGCAGCGCCCCTTCGAGGCGCACATCGTTGACGTAGCGGTCGGCGCCCGTGATGAGCCTGGGGTCCTCGAGCCGCCTGACCGGGCGGCCCACGTGCTGGATCGGCATAGCGTCAGTCTCCCTGTGAGATCCCGTGGTGTGCGAGCCGGAGGGCATGGTACCACGCGGCGAGAATCCCCCGCATCCGGGTTCGGGTTGCGTTACGCTGGGCAGGCGCCCGGCCCTCGCCGGGCGCTGACCTGTCACCTGGAGGCGCGCTATTCGGACGTCGGCCGAGGCTCCGCGAGGCACTCTGAGGCGAGACGTCCGAATTATCGGCCTGGTGGGCGGGGCCCATTTCGTCAGCCACTTCTTCCAGCTGACGCTGCCGCCGCTCTTCCCGCTCCTGCGCGATGACTTCGGTGTCAGCTACGTCCAGCTGGGCCTCCTGATGAGCCTCTTCTACGCCTCCTCCGGCATCGGCCAGACCGCGTCGGGCTTCCTCGTCGATCACTGGGGCGCGCGCCGCGTGCTGCCGACGGGCATGGCTCTCTTGGCTTTTGCCATGGCGCTGGCGGGGCTCGCCCCGTCGTATTGGGCGCTGGTGCCGGCGGCGCTCCTGGGCGGCCTCGGTAACAGCGTCTTCCACCCGGCGGACTACTCGATCTTCAACGCCTCGGTCAGCCCGTCGCGACTCGGTCGCGCCTACGGCGTTCACAGCATCTGCGGCGCCCTCGGCTGGGCCGTGGCGCCCGCCGTTGTTGTGACGCTGTCTTCGACGATAGGCTGGCGCCTTGCCCTCGTCACGGTGGGCGTCCTTGGCATCGCGGCGGCGGTCTCGCTCTCGGCGCAGGGCGAGGCGCTCGACGACCGCCGCGAGACGGCCGGGCTGCGCGGCGCGCCGTCGTCGGGCTGGACCGCCAACGTGAGGCTTCTCATGGCGACGCCGATCCTGGTCGCCTTCGCCTACTTCGCGCTCTTGGCGACCTCGCTCATCGGCATCCAGACCTTCTCCGTTTCGGCGATGGTCGCGATCTACGAGGCGCCGCTCGGCCTCGCCACTGGCGCGCTGACGGCGTTCCTTCTGGGCAGCGCCGGCGGAGTCCTCGTCGGGAGCTTTCTCGCGGACCGCACCAGCCGGCACGACGTGGTCGCCGCCGGCGGCTTGTTCCTCGGCGCGATCGCGAGCCTCGTCATCGCGAGCGCGGCGCCGCCGTTGGCGCTTTTGCCCCTGGTGATGGCGCTGGCGGGCTTCTGCCTCGGCGCGACCTCGCCCTCGCGCGACATGCTCGTGCGCGCCGCCACGCGGCCGGGCGCCTCGGGAAAGGTCTACGGCTTCGTCTACTCCGGGCTCGACCTGGGCTCCTCGCTCACGCCGCTCCTCTTCGGGTGGCTGCTCGACCGGGGCGAGCCGCGAATGGTCTTCGTGGCCTCCGCGGGCTTCATGCTGCTGACCATCGCCACCGTCGTCCAGGTGCGGCGCCACGCGGCGCCGGTTCGGACGCAGGCGCCCGTCTAGCAGCCTGCGGAGTTTTCAGCCGCCTGCTAGTACTACTGTGTTAGAAAAGTTAGGGGAATCATGGGGTACGCTGGCAGTCTCAGCGTATGCGCACATCCGAGACGGCTCGAGCCCATCGCTTCGCGACGTATGTGGAACAGCTGGCCACGGTCCTCGGCCACCGGGA
>DASYVT010000165.1 GCA_035936835.1 Candidatus Methylomirabilota bacterium
TTAGGGCCTGCGACGAAATAAGTGAACCAGATCCTATCGCTTTGCCGACGGGGTGGGAAGGATCGTGTAGTTCCAGTCCCCGTGAAACGGATCGGGCCGCAGGCGGACGGCCTCCAGGGTGGCGCGACTGATCTTGAGACCCGAGGGATATCGGGCCGTGTCCAGCCGCGCCCGCACGCGCAGGCCCGTGCGGGTCGTAGTGGCCGCGATCAGACTTACAATGACCGCGTGGCTGAGCAGCGGCTGGCCTCGCCAGTTCTGGCTGATAAAGGAGAACAGGCGGTGTTCGATCGTGTTCCACTTGCTCGTGCCGGGCGGGAAATGGCACACCGTGATGGGCAGGTGAAGGCGGTCGGCCAGTTTCTGCAGCTCGACCTTCCACAACCGGAGGCGGGCGCCGTTGCTCCCGCCGGCGTCGGCCGTGATCAGCAGCCGCCGGGCGTGGGGATAGGCCCGCCGCCCCATGGCCTGCCACCAGTGGCGAATGCTCGCGACGGCAAACGCCGCCGTGTCATGGTCGATGCCGACACTGACCCAGCCGGTGTTGGCGCCCAGATCGTAGACTCCGTAGGGAATAGCGCGCCCCAGTTCCGGCTGCACGAAGTCGTGGACCTGCACCGGCCGCGGCCGCCCGCCGGCACGCCATTCGCGGCCGCCGTTCTTGAAGTTCCCCACGAGCTCCTTCTTCTTGGTATCGACGGAGGTGGCCGGCTGGCCTTGGCGCAGGGTCGCCTGGACGCGGGCGGCGATGTGCTCGAACTGGGCGTTGCGATCGGGGTGGTGCGTGCCCTCGATCGTCTTCCGGTTGGCCTGCAAGCTGTAGCCGCGCTGTCGGAGCAGGACGGCGACCATCCGGTGGCTCGTGCGATGGCCCTGGCGAGTCAGTTCGGTCGCCAAGCGCCGGAGACTCTTGCAGGTCCATCGCAGCGGCGACTCCGGCTCCCCCCGCGTCGCCGGTTCGATCAGCTGCTCCAAGTCTGTCAGCAACGTCGGATCCTGATCGATCGCGCGCTTGCGCCCGCCGCCGGGGCGGCGAATCCGCCCCGGCGCCAGCGCGGCCGCCCCGCGCGCCGTCAATTCCTTCGTCCCGGCACGAATCGCTCGGCGGGAGACGCCCGTCGCGCGCGCCACCGCGGACACGCCGCCCGCGCCTGCCGCCGCGACTTCCGCCGCGGCCACCAGCCGGCGCAGCCGTTCGTCCAGGTGCCGCTCGATCAGCCGGAACCGCCGTCGAATTGCCTTCTCGGCCACCATCCGTGGAATACTTTAACAGCGAGACCCCCTTCATCTGGTACACTTATTTCGTTACGAGCCCTTAGCCAGGCTCACCGGCCAATCTCGGGCACGGAAAGGCCCTGGCAGATCTTCCGGGCCAGCACATCCGAAACTTCGGTGTGCCTGGGCACGGCCTTCGCGCTTCAAGTAACACCCGTGCTTCCTCAAGTGGCGAAGCACGTCGCCCCGCTTCACCCGACGACGACTTTCTCTCGGGTCGCCGTCGCGGGGATGCCGCGCAGGCCGTCCTTGCGCCTGTCCTCAAGAATCAGCGTGATGGCATTGCCTAGGCTTTTCAAGGCTGCCGCCTTCGTCCTGCCCTGGCCATTCGCGCCGGGAATCTCCGGGCAGTACGCGATGTACCAGTGCCGGTCCCGTTCCACTACTGCCGTGAATTCGTTTCGCATGCGCCCTCGTCCCTCCGTTTCTAGCCTAGCGCATTTCTGGCACTGCGGCGCCGGCTACGAACGTAGCACCATAGCAGGCCAGACTCTTACTTCTCGCTCGACAGTACCAGCGTCCCCGCGGCCGACAGCATGCCGCCCATGCCGTTGACGAGCGAGACCGTGCACTTCGGCACCTGGCGCGGGCCGCATTCGCCGCGGAGCTGGCGGGCTGCCTCGATGATGGGGAAGATGCCGTACATGCCGGAGTGAGTGTAGGAGAGGCCGCCGCCGTTGGTGTTGATGGGCAGCGAGCCGCCTGGCGTGGACCTGCCGTTGTCGAAGAAGTGGACGCCCTCGCCCGGCTTACAGAAGCCGAGGGACTCGAGCATGATCGGCGGCCCCGAGGTGAAGGCGTCGTAGAACATGAGGTGGTTGAAGTCCTTGTGCGTCACGCCGGCCATCGTGAAGGCCTTGGTGCCGGACATGCGCGTGGCTTCGCTGAAGGTCAGGTTCTTCATCTGCGTCAGGCTCACGTGCTCGGTCGCCTCGCCCGCGCCGCGCACGTAGACGGGCTTCTTGGCGCAGTCCTTCGCGCGATCGGCGCGCGTCAGCACGACGGCGCCGCCAGCGTCGGTCACGAGGCAGATGTTCAGCACGTTGAAGGGGTAGCAGATGGGGCGCGAGTTCAGCACGTCGGCAATGGTGATGGGCTCGCGGTTCTTCGCCTTGGGATTGAGAGCGGCCCACTGGCGCGTGGAGACGGCCACCTGCGCCCACTGCTCCAAGGTCGTCCCGTGCTCGTGCATGTGGCGCGTCGTGATCATGCCGAACAGGGTGGACGCGCCGCCGAAGCCGAAGGGCGCCTCGTACTGGCCGGGCAGCGCGGTGTCGCGCCGCGGCGTGACGCCCACGCCCGAGCGCCCTGACTCGCCGTGGCAGACGACGGCGACGTCGCAAAGCCCATGATGCAGCGCGACCAGGGCATGGCCGACCATGATGATGAAGGAGCAGCCGCCCACCGTCGTGCCGTCCACGTACTGCGGCGTGATGCCGAGGGCCTCGCCGATGGTGGCCGGGGAATGCTGGCCCGCCGTGAAGATGCCGTCCACGTCGCTGATCTTGAGCCCGGCGTCCCGCACGGCGTTCCTGACGGCTTCGAGGTGCAGCGTCAGCATGCTCTTGTGCGGCAGCGTGCCCAGCTCGTCGCTCTCGTCCACGCCCACGATGCAGACGGAGTTGCGCAGCTCTTTCATCGCGCACCTCCGGCGGGCCGGAAGAGCGGCAGGGTGATCTCGTCGGTCTGCTTCTCGAAGACCACCTCGACCGGCATGTCGCAGCGGATCTTCTTCGGATCGGGCTCGATGCCGACGAGGTTCGACATCATGCGCGGCCCTTCCTCCAGCTCGATCATGGCCAGCACGAAGGGCGGCTTGACCTTGAAGGCCTTGTTGAACGACTGGTAGCCGATCTCGAAGGAGTGGAGCTTGCCGCGGCCGCTCGCCTGGAACCACTCGATGTCGGCGGCGTGGCAGTGCGGGCAAAGCACGCGCGGGTAAAAGAAGGCGCGGCGGCAGGCGCGGCAGCGCGGCAGCATGAGCTTCTGCTCGCGCAGGCCCTCCCAGTAGGGCTTGGCTTCGGGCGTGATGGGCTGGGGCAGCGGGCGCTCGAGGTCCATGGCTCTCCGTTCGGGTGCGTGGTTGGGGTTAGTAGGGCCGGCTCTCGGGCCCCATCAGCTCGCGCGCGACGATGGTCTTCATCACCTCGGCCGCGCCGTCGCCGATCTCGAGGCCGATCACGTCCCGCATGCGCTGCTCGAAGGGCAGCTCGTCGGTGTAGCCGTAGTGGCCGTGGAAGAGGAGGCACTGGTGAATGGTCTCGACGGCCAGCTTCGGCGCCCACCACTTCGTCATCGCCGACTCCTTCGTGTGCGCTTGACCGCGGTCGGCGAGCCAGAGCGCCCGGTAGCAGAGGCCGCGGCAGGCGTCGATGTGGGTCGCGGCCTCGGCGATCCTGAACGACACGCCCTCGAACGTCGCGAGCGGCTTGCCGAAGGCCCGGCGCTTCTTGACGTAGGCCATGGTCTCTTCCAGCGAGACTTGGGCGACCCCCAGGCACGCGAGCGCGATGCCGACACGGTTGTAGTCGAAGCCGCGCATGATCTGGTAAAAGCCCCGGCCTTCCTCTCCCAATCGGTGTGAGACGGGGACGCGCACGTGGTCGAAGGCGAGGACGCCGCGGACGACCGAGTGCGAGCCCATGTCGCGGAGCGGGCTGCGCGAGACGCCGGGCAGGTCGAGCGGCACGAGGAAGGCTGTCACGCCCTTTGCCCCTCCGCCCGCGCCCGTGCGCGCGAACAGCACCGCCGACTGGGCGACCATGGCGAGGCTGATCCCCGACTTCTCGCCGGTGATCAGGTAGCCGTCGCCGTCGCGATCGGCGCGGCAGGAGAGATGCGCGGCGTCGGAGCCCACGCCGGGCTCGGTCAGCGCGAGCGCGATGACCTCCTCGCCGCGCGCCGTCGGCGGCAGCCAGCGCTTCTTGATCTCCTCCGTCCCGTTCGCGCCCACGATCTCGCCTGCGAACCCGGCAAGCTGGAGGGCGTAGGTGCAGCCGAAGTCTCCTCGCGCGATCTCCTCCATCGCCAGGCCGAAGGTCATGTAGTCCGAATCCTGCCCGCCGTACGCGGACGGTATGCGAAGCCCGAGGAGCCCGAGGTCGCCCATCTGGCGCCAGGCTTTCGAGGGAAATTCGCCGCTCCTGTCCCAATCGCGCGAGTGCGGCGCCAGCTCTTTACGGGCAAACGCGCGGAGGGTCCGGACCAGCTCTTCTTGTTCGGGCGTCAGCGACAGGTCCATGGTGTCCTCAATTCCTACGGCGCGTGGAAGACGGGCTTGCGCTTCTCGGCGAAGGCGCGGAGCCCCTCGGCCGCCTCCGCCGTGCGCATATGGGCGGCGACCAGCGACAGCTCCAGCTCGAGCCCGCCGGCGAGATCGGCGTCGAAGGCGCGGTTGACCAGCGCCTTGACGGTGCGCGCGGCAGAGCTGCTGCCGGCCGCGAGCGCGCCCGCCATCTCGTCCACGACGGCGCCGAGGGTGCCTTTGGGCGCGACGCGGTTGACGAGCCCCCAGTCGAGCGCCTGCGCGGCGCTGAGCCAGCCGCCCAGCAGCATCATCTCCTTGGCGCGGCGCGCGCCGATCAGCCTCGGCAGGCGCTGGCTGCCGCCGCCACCTGCGACCAGGCCGAAGTTGGCGTGCTGATCGCCCAGCCGCGCGGCCTCATCGGCTACGACAAGGTCGGCCACCAGCGTCAGCTCGAGCCCGCCCGCCAGTGCCAAGCCGTGGACGCCGGCCACGACCGGCACCGGCAGGGCCTCGAGGCGGTTGAAGACGCGATGCCAGAGCCGCATGAAGCGCGCCCACTTCTCCGGGTCCGGCGACAGCTCCCGCACGGCCTTGAGATCCGCGCCGGCGCAGAAGGCGCGCCCGGCGGCGGTGAGCGTGACGGCGCGCACGGTCGGGTCGCCCTCGACGGCGGCGCAGACCCTGTCGAGGTCCTCCAGCAGGGACGGGCTGATGGCGTTGAGCTGGTCCGGGCGATTGAGCACGACGCGCGCGATGCCATCCTTCGCGGCGTAGCTTACGGTGCCGAGTTCCATGGACGTCTCCTCCGTCACATCCTGCATCACATCATGGTATAGCCGCCGCTCACGGACAGGGTCTGGCCCGTGATGAAGCTCGCGGCGTCGGAAGCCAGGAACACGACGGCGCCCGCCACGTCCTCCGGCTTCCCGATGCGCCGCAACGGGTAGGCCTTGGCGATGCGCGCCTGCATGTCCGGCGCGCCCCATGCCTTATTGCTCTCCGCCGCCCACATGCTGAGGCTGCCGAAATCCTCCTCGGACGCGGGCATGGTCATGCCGGGACAGACCACGTTGAGCCGGATGCCGTGGCGTCCGACCTCGCGCGCGACGCTCTTGGTCAGCGCGATGACGCCCGCCTTGCAGGCGCCGTAGACGGCCTCGCGGAACTCGCCCATGCGGCCGGCGTCCGACCCCAGGCTCACGATGACGCCGCCCTTGCGCGCGATCATGCCGTCGAGGACGGCGCGCGTGCAGTTGATCACGCCCCAGAGGTTGATCTGGACTTCCTTTTCCCACTCGGCGCGCTCCTTCTCGACGAAGAGCCGGTCGAGGGTCCAGCCGACGTTGTTCACGAGCACGTCCACCTGACCCACGCGTCCCTCGACCTCGCGGACCATGGCCTGGACGGACTCCCACTTGGTCACATCGGTCGCCACCACGGCAGCCGACGCCGCTCCCGCCTTGCGCGCTTCCTCGACCACCTTCCCGCCCTGCCCCGCGTCGATCTCCGCGATCGTGACGTGCGCGCCCTCGCGGGCGAAGGCAAGCGCAATGCCCCGCCCGATGTTCGAGCCGCCTCCGGTGACGATGACGCTCTTGCCCTTGAGGTTCAGCTCCATCCTGGGTGCCCTCTCTCTCTTCGCCCGCTTAGCATGCCCCGCTTACCACGCCCCGTTTACCATGCGATGGTCTGGCCGCCATCGAGATACACCGTCTGCCCAGTCATGAAGTCGGAGGCCGGCGAGGCCAGGTACACGGCCAGTGCCGCGGCCTCCGCCGGCTCGCCCAGACGCCGCGCCGGAATCTTGGACAGGAGCCGCTCGCGGCTCTCCGGCTCGGCCATGGCCGCGCGCGGGATGTCGGTGTTCATGTACCCGGGCGCCAGGCAGTTGACCTGTATGCCGTGGCGCGCCCACTCGGCGGCGAGGCTCCGCGTCAGTCCATCCACCGCCGCCTTGCTCGCGCAGTACGCCGCGTAGCGCGGCACGCCGAGGCGGCCGTACATGGAGCCGACGTTGATGATCTTGCCCCGCCCGCGCGCGATCATGCCCGGCGCCACCGCGCGCGCGCAGCGGAACATCGCGGTGAGGTTCGTCGCGAGCACCGCGTCCCAGTCTTCGTCGGTGACATCCACCGTCTTCTTCTCGAGCGTGATGCCCGCGTTGTTGACGAGGATGTCGATGGGGCCGAGGGCTTTCTCGGCTTCCCTCACCGCCGCCGTGATCTGGGCTCCCTGTGTGACGTCAAGGCGAAGCGCGCAGGCCCTGCCGCCTTCCGATTCGATCTCGGCAGCCGCGGACTCGACCTGATCGAGCGCGCGCGCCGCGCAGGCGACGGCCGCGCCTGCCGTGCCCAGCGCGAGGGCAATGCTGCGGCCGATGCCGCGGCTCGCGCCCGTGACGAAGGCGGTGCGCCCCTCGAGCGAAAAGGGCTGGTCCACCGCCTAGCTCCCCCCCTTGATCCGTTCGGCGACCAGCTCGCGGAGACGGTACTTCTGGACCTTGCCGCTCGGGGTCATCGGGAACTCCGAGACGATCTCGAGACGCTCCGGGAACTTCTGGCGGGCGAGCTGGTGGCTTTCCAGGAATGCGGTGATCTCGGGCAGCGTCAGAGACTGCCCCTCGTGCGGGATGACGACGGCGCAGGCGCGCTCGCCCAGCCGCGGGTCGTCCATGGCCACGATGGCGACACCCGCGACCTTCGGGTGCGTGAAGAGCAGGTTCTCGACCTCGACCACCGGGATGTTCTCGCCGCCCCGAATGATCACGTCCTTGGTCCGCCCCGTGATGGAGACGTAGCCGTCTCCGTCGAGCGTCGCGCGGTCGCCCGTCTTGAACCAGCCGTCGGGCGTGTGGCCGTCGGCCGTGAACTCGGGCCGCTTGAAGTAGCCCGCGAACTGGGCCGGGCCGCGGACGAGCAAATCGCCCTCACTGCCCCGCGGGACCTCGCGGCCGTCGTCGTCCACCACGCGGAGCTCCATGCCGGGAAGCGGGACGCCGTCGGTGGTGAACACTTTGTCCTCGGGGTCGTCGAGGCCGTTGCAGCTGACGAGGCCGTTCTCCGTCATGCCCCAGCCGGCCGAGATCACGCACTTGAGCCGGTCGCGCGCGTCTTTCACCAGCTGGCGCGGAATCGGCGCGCCGGCCGAGATGAAGACGCGGAGCGAGCCGAGGTCCCTGGGCGCCTGCGTGTACGTCAGGTCGCGGAGGAACGGCGTGGCGCCCATGGTGAAGGTCACGCGCTCGGCCTCGATCAGCCGCGCCGCCACCTCGGCGTTCCAGACGTCCATCCACACCGACGTGGCGCCCAGCAGGAGATTCAGGCAGTAGCCGTAGAGATAGCCCGTCTGGTGGCCGAGCGTCGAGGCCATGAGCAGCACGTCGCGGTCCGTGAAGCCGAGCCGCTCGATCACGGTGTAGATGGTCGACAGCGTCGTGTTGGGCGTGTGCATCACGCCCTTGGGCTCTCCGGTCGTTCCCGACGTGAAGACCACCTCGTGGACCGTGTTCGGGTCGCTGCCGGGCAGCGGCCGGCGGCCCGCCCTCGCTTCCCAGGCCGTATCCGTGAGCGTCGCGAACGGCTCCATGCCGGCGGGCGCCTCCCCGCGCGCAATGAAAACCCGCTCGAGCCGCGGCAGGCCGCCTCGGATCTGCGCCGCCATCTCCCGGTAGTCGAAGCCGCGGAAGGTCGCGGGGACGACCAGCGCCTGGGATTCGAGGAGCCCCAGCATGAAGCGCAGCTCGCTGGCGCGATAGGTCGGCGGGATCGGGTTGACGACGGCGCCGAGGCGGCTCGCCGCCAGGAAGACCAGCACGAACTCGTTCCAGTTCGGCAGCTGGCAGGAGATGACGCCGCCCGCTTCCAGCCCGTGGGCGCGGAGCCCGTGGGCCACGCGCTCGACCTTGCTTGCCAGCGCGGCCCACGTGTAGCGCCCCCGCCCGTCCACAAAGGCGGTCTTGTCCGGCCGGGCGGTCGCCCACCTGTCGAGGTAGGTCTCGAGGCTCTCGTTCCGCCAGAGCCCCGCCGCCGTACACTCCCGCGCCCGCGCCTCCGCGACTCTCGTCCCCATGGGATCTCGCCGCGACAGGGTAGCGCGCTTAGGGTCGTTCGTCGAGGGTTCCGCCCCCCGCCGCGCTAGAGCAGGCGGTGTTGGGTCGCATAGGCCACGGTCTCGAGCCGCTTGTGGACCCCGAGCTTGGCAACGAACCAGGGGTCTACTTCACTGCGGGCGCAGCTCCAGTCGCCCTCCCGTCACCTGTCCCTGGCAGTCCTTGCCGTGGTAGGTCGCGGTGAATGTTGTATCGGTAATCTCGGCGGACCCCTCGAGCAATCCGGGACATTCAGCCGCGATATTCTCCAGCCGCAGCAGCACCCGACCTGCGTTTGGCTCCACGATGCCCGTCACCGGGCCACCACCGCCAGTTCTCATCTTCCATGTACCCGACACCGTCGATTCCCCGCGCATGAGCGTAAACGTGATGTCGCCCGTGCCGCGGTTGTCCGTGTAACGCCCCACCCACGCACTCGAGCCGAGCGCCCTCGCCTGCGCGCTTGGCGCCTCTGCTCGTGCAGCCGGCCCGGCCTGGACCGGGGGCGCCGCCGCGGGCCGCTCGGCCGCGCTTGGCCCCGCTCGGGCCACTGTCAGACACGTGACGCTCGTCGGATCGTCGATCTGATAGTAAGAGCCGATCAGCTTCGTGCTCAGGCTGAGGGTTCCCACCACTTCCACCTGCTGCCGTGCCTCGCACACCGGTAGCCTGCCCGTCGGACGCTGCACCGTCACCGTCACGTGGCTTCCATTGCAGTCAAAGAGCATGGCGAAGACAAACGACCTTGCATAAGCCTCTTCGGCAGGGAAGTACGTGCCCGTTGCTCGTATGGGCTTCTGAAGCCAGTCGGCACACCCTGCCGCCTGACTCGGCTGGGGCACCAGGGCCAGAACGACACTGAAGAGCGCGATGAGACATCTCCGTGCACCGACCTTTCCCGATTCCGCGTGCGGTGTCGAGTCATTCATGATGTGTTCTCGGTGACGAGCTTCCCGCTCGTATACCCCGGGCCCGACCATCGGCCGCCCATCTGGTCGTCCTACCGTGAACTCAGGAAGGCGGCGACTCGCGAGATCTGGAGCGCGCTCAGGTTCTTCGCATTCTCGTGCATGATTGGGTTGGCGCGGAGACCGGTCGCAAAGACCTCCAGCTGCTTCTCAAGATACCCCCTGTGCTGTCCGGCGAGCCGTGGAAACA
This sequence comes from Candidatus Methylomirabilota bacterium, assembly GCA_035936835.1. Lineage (NCBI taxonomy): Bacteria > Methylomirabilota (SeqCode) > Candidatus Methylomirabilota bacterium. Next base: position 9,768 of record DASYVT010000165.1, read on the forward strand.
CCGCGTTACCCTCGGCATTCTTCATGTGACAGCTCTGGCAGGGCGGAACTTGCTGGGCCTCGATACCCTCCTCAAAGATCTTCTTCCCGGCGGCGATTTCGGCCGGCCCGGCAGGTTTGCCCTTCGCAGGTGGTTGGGCGGCAAAGTAGGCCGCAATATCTGCGATCGTGCTGTCGGTGAGCTGTGCTGCCATGCCCCACATGAACGCCTGCGCGTGCGGGTCAGCCCGGGAGCGGTCACGGAAGGCTTTCAGCTGCACGTCCAGATATGCGGCCTGTTGCCCGGCAAGATTCGGGAAGGTCGGCGAGACGCTGATGCCCCGCGCGCCGTGACAGGTGGAACACTCCCGCCTGATCAGATCGACCGCCACGCTCTCCTGGGCAGCGTGCCCGACCGCGATCGTGAGCGCGACGACCACGACGGTCAGACCAATCGCTTGGAATTTCATGGCGCCTCTCCCTCCGATGGCACGCACGGCCTAGAATGCCGTCCAGACGTAGACGTACACGGTGTTGTTGTTGGCGGCATTCCTCCCGAACCCGTCATAGTTGTCGGCTCTCCCGTTAAACCTGGTGTAGAGGGTGTACTGTGCCCCAAGCTTCGTATTGAGCCACGGCAGGAAGTTGATCTCGAACAGATACCCTTGTGTATTCGGCTTCCCGTTGGCGCTCCCAAGCACAGGCGTGCCGGATGCGTACAGGACCGAGTCGCCGGTACCGGTCGTCGAGAACGCCTGCACGGAGCCGCCGATCTTCCGCCTGAAGAAGTAGCTTGCGGTCAGGCGCCCGGTATGGAGCCAGTTATCGGCGTGATCCACCAAGTCGGCGTTGTTGAAATGCCGGTGCTCATTGATCCACGTCCCATACGCGGAGAACATATGATTGTCGGTGATGTACTGGTATTGCGCGTCGACCGCGACATCGGTGAAGCTGTTTCTCGGCCCAGACTCGCCGATACCAGTCGGGTGCGTCTGGGCCGAGATGCCGTACGTGCCGACGGACAGGGCATGTTCACCCCAGTCCTGCTCCCATGCCGCGCGCCAATAGGGTGCTGTGCCGCTGATACGCATGAGTGGCGCGGTGCTGTCCAGCGGACCCGGCCCGCCGGTCGTCGCATTGGTAAAGCTCGTCTGCGCCGAGCGGTAGCCTCCTGCTTCTACATAGAGATGATTGAACAGAAATAGATAGCCGGAGAATCCCGCCGACTCCTGGGCGAGCTGGCCGTCGAGAATCACCTTGGCGACGGATGGCACCCCCACATTGGTAGAGATGAAAGGATAACCCCAGGCCGGCGTGCTGTTCCACACGTCCTGCGAAGTCGGGTTGTTGTTGAGCGAGAGGCCATAAATGAAATCCGTCATGCCGATCGAGTCGAATGCGCCATGATTCGCAAACCGCAAATCGGAATTGTCGATGCCGACCGCGTTGGCAGTAGGATTCCAGGTCAGCTGCAGGAATGCCCCGAGATAATCGGCGATCTTGCCCGTATAGAACAGGCTCACAGCCTGTGGGAACTCGGTCGTATTGTGCTGCGACAAATCCGTGACTGCGGGAGTCGCGTTATCCGGCAGCGTTTTGGCGAGCCACGTGTTCGAGCCTTGCAGCTGGACGGACAGTGGCGGCAAGTCACTGAGCGAGAGCGTCTTTTCCCCCCGCTCGGTCGTGGGCTCGAGTTGCCTGACGTTGCTAAACACGTAGGCGTTCATCTTGAACCTTCGCCCGAACGGCGTGAGCTCCGGAAAGACGGTGTGGCATGCCTGGCAGGATAGTCCCGTCTGCCGCGCAAACCCGGGCGTCGCATTCGCAGTGGAAGGTCTCAGCATGGCGGTCGCGGCAACCGTGATCGCGATCACGACCGCCAAAGGCCATGCTATGGCCACGATTCCCCATATTCTCGCTCTCATCGCGTACCCCTTTCTAGTGAGGTCTCCGGTGTGGCCCGCGCGCGACCCCGTCCCGCACTGAACGAGGACTGTCTCCCCCTAGTCGTCCTGGTGAACCCTGTGACTTGTGCGACCCGGTGCCCCCGAGTCTGGTCACTCCGACCGTATCGTTCAAAGACACCGCCGCCGCGTCCCCCTCTAGCGGCTCATTCCGCCCTCTCCCTGTGTGAGACGCCGGCTCAGGACGGGGACCACGCGAGTCGCTCGTTGCGGGATGTAGGAGCAAGCCGTGTACCACGGCGGTGGGGCGCGAGCTTCCTCCACCCGACTCCGGAAGATCGTCAATCCAGGCGGCCGCTTGAGCATCACCGACCCGTTGGGTCGCCATCTCTCCGTGCCCGCCCCTGCCCTGCACCGCCTCGAGCGCGATGGGGCGCCGGTGCCTCACTGGGGCGGGCGGCGGCACCGGAGACGGTTTGAGCACTACCCGGCGCTCCGCGCCGATTCGTATAGGCACAGCGGGTCCTCGGCCATGGGATCGCCGGTTGCGGCGAAGGCCCGGGCTCGCGAGCCGCCGCAGGTCTCGGCGTACTCGCAGCGCCCGCAGCGCCCGGTCAAGAGCTCGGGGCGCCGCAGCATCCGGAAGAGGTCGGAGTCACGGTAGAGGGCGACCGGATCCGCCGTCCTGGCATCGCCCGCCGACAGCAGGAAGAATCCCGAGGGATGAACCTCGCCCGTGTGCGAGATGAACATGATGCCGTTGCCGTCGCGGATGCCCACGCCGTGGAGCATGGGGCCCAGCGGCAGCGCCGCCAGGCCGCGGCCGGCGCGCCGGGCGCGCTCGAGGACGACACGCCGGAAGTGCGGCGCCTCGGTCGTCGTGATGATCGGGCCCCCGTTACCGCCCAAATCGAGCAGCCGCTCGAACAGCCGCTCGCAGGCCTCGGCCGTGATGGGCTTGAGCATGGTGCCGCGCCCGACCGCGACGAGGAAGAAGAGGCTCCAGCGTGCGGCGCCCAGATCGGTCGCCAGCCGATGGATCGCCGGGAGGTCGTCGAGCGTCTCTTCGCTCACGAGCGTGTTGACCTGGAAGGGCAGCCCCACCGCGGCGCAGGCCCGCGCCGCGGCGAGGGTCCGGTCGAAGCAGCCTTCTATCCGGCGCAAGGCGTCGTGGCGGGGCGCGTCGGAGCCGTCGAGGCTCAGCGACACAGCCTCCACGCCGGCCGCCTTGAGCCGCGCGATGACCTCGGCGGTCAGCAGCGGTGTGGCGCTGGGCGCCACCGACACGCCGAAGCCGCGCGCCCTCGAGGAGGCGATGAGGGCGAACAGGTCGGCGCGCTTCAGCGGGTCGCCGCCCGTCAGGATCAGGTGGGGCAGCGGCGCGCCGAAGCTCGCGAGCTCCTCGATAAGCCGGAGCCCCTCCGCGGCGTCCAGCTCGGCCGGGTCGCGCTCGGGCGCGGCTTCGGCGCGGCAGTGGCGGCAGGCCAGGTCACAGGCCCGCGTCACCTCCCAGTAGATGCGCCGCGGCGCCCTGTCGAAGCGCAGTCTCGCGTTCATCCCCGGCCCCCCGTCGCCTCGTCGCGCTTGCCGATCTCGCGGTACGCGCGCTCCCCGGATCCCAGGTAGAGTTGGCGCGGCCGGGCGATCTTCTGCTCGGGGTCCGCGCGCATCTCCTGCCACTGCGCGAGCCAGCCGCTGGTCCGCGCGATGGCGAAGAGCACCGGGAACATCTCGACCGGAAAGCCCATCGCCTGGTAGATCAGCCCCGAATAGAAGTCGACGTTGGGGTAGAGCTTGCGGGACACGAAGTAGTCGTCCTCGAGGGCGATCCGCTCGAGCTCCAGCGCCACGGGCAGGAGCGGGCTCGGGCGCGTGACCTCGAAGACCTCGTCGGCCATCCGCTTGATGATCCTCGCGCGAGGGTCGTAGTTCTTGTACACGCGGTGGCCGAACCCCATGAGCTTGGCCTTGCCGTCCTTGACGCCCTTGATGAAGCCGGGGATGCGGTCCTTGGAGCCGATCTCCGCCAGCATCCGCAGCACCTCCTCGTTGGCGCCCCCGTGCAGGGGGCCGTAGAGCGCGGCGACGCCCGCCGCGACGGCGCAGTAGGGGTCGACCTGCGAGGACCCAACGGCGCGCACGGCGTTCGTCGAGCAGTTCTGCTCGTGGTCGGCGTGCAGAATGAACAGCACCTCGAGCGCCCGCTTCAGCGTGGCGTTGGGCTGGTACTTCGCCTCGGTCGCCTTGAACAGCATGTTGAGAAAGTTGCCCGTGTAGGACAGCTCGTTGTCCGGGTAGTTGTAGGGCAGGCCCAGGTTGTGGCGGTAGGCGAAGGCCGCGAGGGTCGGCATCTTGGCGATCAGGCGGACCACCTGCAGCCGCCGCGTCGCCGGATCGCCGCCATTCTTGGCCTCCGGGTAGAAGGTGGAGAGCGCCGCGACCCCCGACACCAGCATGCCCATCGCGTGGGCGTCGTAGTGGAACCCCTCCATGAACCGCTTGAGATTCTCGTGGACCCAGGTGTGGTGGGTGACGTCGTAGACCCACTGGTCCATCTCGGCGAGCGTCGGCAGCTCGCCGTGGAGCACGAGGTAGGCGACCTCGAGGTAGTTGGAGCGCTGCGCCAGCTCCTCGATGGGATAGCCGCGGTAGCGCAGGATGCCGCGGTCGCCGTCGATCTCCGTGATGCGGCTGATCGTCGACGCGGTGTTCATGAATGCCGGATCGTAGGAGAGGAGCCCGAAGTCCTCCGGCCCCGTGCGAACCTGGCGGAGGTCCATGGCGCGGATGGCGCCGTTGGCGATGGGCACCTCGTAGGTTTTGCCCGTCCGGTTGTCGGTGAGGGTCAGGGAGTCGGACGGCATGGCGGCTTCCTCCTTCCGGGTTCGGTGGCCGGTTTCAGCGGGTGGAGCGCTCGAGCTCGTCGTGAACGAGCTGCAGCAGCGCGGACGCGGGAAAGGGCTTGGCGAGAAACGCCGAGGCGCCCGAGGCCAGGGCCGCATCCCTGGCGGCCCGCGAGGCGAACGCGGTGACGACGATGACGGGGACCTTCGGGTCGCGCGCCCGCGCCGCCCGGATGATGTCGAGCCCGTCGCCGTCGGGCAGCCGCAGATCGGAGATGACGAGAGCCAGCGGCGCCGACTCGATGGCCTTGAGCCCCTCGACGCGCGAGGCGGCCGTCACCACGCGGTAGCCCTGGCGGCGCAGCAGGCGGACATAGGTGACCGCGAGGTCGGCCTCGTCCTCGACAACCAGGATGCGGTTCACGTCGGCTCCCTGGCCCTTAGTGCTGCTGGCTCCGCGCGAAGGCGCGCAGGACATCCGTCTCGGTGATGATGCCGACGAGGCGTTCGCCGTCGAGCACCGGCAGGGCGCCAATCTTGTGCTCGAGCAGGAGGCGCGCCGCGTCGGCGGCGTCCTGGTCGGGCCCGGTGATGATCACGCTCCTGGTCATGACCTTGCCCACCGTCAGCTTGGCCAGGAGGTAGTTGACCTCCCACATCGAGAGGCTCGTGGCCTGCGACGGCAGGTTGAGGCGGATGTCCCGGTCGGTGATGATGCCGACGAGCCGGGTGCCTTCGATCACCAGCAGGTGGCGGATCCGCTCCTTCAGCATGGTCTGCCGCGCGTCGAACACGGGGGTGTCGGGGCCGACGGTGATCGGGGCGCCGGTCATCAGCTCGCGTACTTTCATGGATGACTCCCTCGTCCCTAGTGACCCTTGATGAGCTCGGCCAGATGCTCGTACACCGGCGGCCAGATCAGAGTCGTCGCGATCCCGAGACCCACCAGGAACGCGACGAACCAGCGTCCGACCTCCAGGTCTTTCTTGCGGAGCACGAAGTGCAGGACGATCCAGCCGCCGAGCCAGCCGATCAGCGCCAGCGTCTCCTTGCCCGAGTAGGGCCCGATGCCGGCGGCGCCGGGCATCCAGAGCTTGCCCACGCCGTGCACCCAGGCGTTGAAGTCCTTCGAGGCGACCGTGAACACGTTCACCACAGCCAGCGTGAAGGTCCCGACGAAGGCCGCCAGGAAGGCCGCCACCGCGATGCCGCCCGGGATCCGCTCGCGGCTCGAGGGCGTGTAGGCCACTTCCACGTTATTCCCATCCGGCTTTGTCTCGGCCATGGTCGAACTCATATCGTTCGCCTCCCCTAGGCGGGACGGAGCTTGGTGACCGCGGCGCCCAGACCAAAGGCGACCACGAGGTAGAAGAAAGCCAGTCCCATGAGCACGCCGACGCTGTATCGCAGCCACTTGCGCTCGACTACCTGCACGCCGTAACGCCACAGGATGAAGGCTGCGGTAACCGTCAGCGGCAGCGTGAAGAGCGCGCCGAACTCCTTGAACTCGAAGAAGACGGCGTGGACCGGCGGCATGTTCTTCACGAAGTACGACCGGGGGCTCTCGGGGATCGGCATCCGGTAGTAGATGTAGAGCCAATTGCCGAAGCAGATGGCGAGCAGCGAGAACGTCGCGGCCACCACCGACAACAGCTGGAGATCGGCGAAAGCCCGGATGTGGCCCGTGAGGAGCCGCCAGCCGAGATAGAGCCCGATGGTTCCGACGAAGAGGTACAGGAACGCCATCGTGCCGTGGATGGCTGCGGCCAGCGCGCCGCCGCCGGGTCCGAGAAGCTTCTCGAACGGAGCCGTCATGAGGGTAAAGGCCAAGGCGCTGGCGATCATGATCACCACCACGACGATCAGCGATCCCGTGGAGGCCTCTCTCATGTCGCGCGTGTCGTGCGTCGCGTCCATACTCTGCTCCCTGTCTCCCGGACGTGCCCGGGTGTCCGAACCGGGGAACTGCCTTATCTGCCGCGCACCGTCAGCACGGGGCAGGGCGCCGCGGCGACCACACGCGAGGCAACACTGCCCAGGAAGAACTTCGCGAGACCTGTACGGCCGTGGGTGCCGATGACGATCAGGTCGGCCTTCTTCGACTTGGCCGCTCGCGCGATCTGCTCGTGCGCTACGCCGTCGAGGAGCAGCGTGACCGCCTTGACGCCGGCCTTGCGCGCCTTGGCCTGGAGCGCGCTCAAGTGCTTCTGCCCGTACTTGCGGGCCGAGGCCTCGAGGTCGTCGTAGACTCTGGGCGAGACGTACCCCTCCCCGGCGATCGGAACCGATGGCGCCAGGACGTGCACGAGCAGGAGCTGCGCCCGCTCGGCCTTGGCCATGGCGACGGCCCGCGCGAACGCGGCGCCGGACGCGCGAGAGAAGTCGGACGGGTGAAGAATGCGGCGCAATCGGCTCATGAACGGGCGACCTCTTTCCTCTCCCGGAGCGTCGCGGCACCCTTGGGCGCCTCGATCGGCGCGCCGGGCGCCCGCACGATGCAGATGGGCGTCGTCGTGCAGCGCAGCACCGACTCGGTGACGCTGCCGAAGATCAGGCGCCCCAGGCCGCTCCGGCCGTGGGTGCTCATGACGATCAGGTCCGCCTTCTTGAGCTTGGTGGCTTCGATGACGGCGGCGGCCGCGGGCCCGTACCAGACGCTCGTGTCCACGTCCTTGACTCCGCGCTTCGCCAGGCGGTCGGCGACGGCGGCGAGATATTCCTCGGCTTCGCGGACCACGGCGACCTGCTCGTCCGTGGGATCGGCGCCGGGCAGCGTATGCGCCTCGGCCGCGCGAAGCAGCATCAGCTTGGACGGCATGCCGCGCCCCAGGTCGAGCGCGGCCTCGATGGCGGCCTCAGCCAGCGCCGACCCGTCCAGCGGAACAAGAATCCTCTCCGTCTTCATGTCTGCCTCCTCTCGGTCCCGTCGTTGCGGGGCCTCTGCGCTATCGAGAGGTTGCAACCGGGGTGCCACCGGGGGAGGCAAAGGAAAACGGCGCTTTAGGCGGGAGCGCGCTCGAGCGGGATGGGTCGTCCCCTCCCCGCTGGGTCACGCGCGCCTCGCCTGGGTCTCGGCCGGGCGTGCCGCGGAGGTCCTCCCCCGTACTGGACGCGGTAGCGGGTCTGTCGGGCGGCTTCGAGGGTGGGGGTCGAGAGCGACAGCGTCGCGGTGTCGCCGGGACCGAGTGAGGCGGGGACCGGCGTGCCGGTGCGCGCCAACAGGAGCTTGCCGAAGAAGTCGTAGAACTCGACCGTCACCCGGAGCCCACGCACGGGGTACGGGGAGACGTTCTTGAGAAGGACGACGTGTTCGACCGTGCCGTGCTTCTTGCTGCCGTGCTTCTTGCTAACAACGGGGGTGCGCGTCTCCTGGACGACGACCACGGGATCACCGGCCTCGGCGGGAGAGGCGAGCGTTACAGCGATCCACAGGAGGGCCGCGAGCCAGGGCTTCATGCCCCGGCAGGCTAGGGCGCGGGCTTCACCTCGTCAATGTCCGGACTTGGATACGGCTTGAGGACCTATCTCAGCTGGTGCTTGTTCACCAGGCGGTGGAAGGTCTTGCGGTCGATGCCCGCGGCCTTCGCCGCCGCGGAGATGTTGCCGTCGTGGCGCGCGAGGAGCTCGCGCAGGTAGGACGCCTCGAGCACGGCCATCCAGCGCTCCTTGGCGTCCTTGAGCGGCAGATCGGTCCCCGCATCAGGTGAGGCGGCGGGGGCGCCTGCCGCCGACGGAGCCGGCGCGCCCGTGCCGAGCACGTGGTCGGGCAGGTCCCGCCGCGTCACCGTCTCGCCGTCGGTCAGGGCGCAGGCGCGCTCGATGACGTTCTGCAGCTCCCGCACGTTGCCCGGCCAGCGGTAGCGCTCGAGCGCGGCCATGGCGTCGTCGTCGATGCCGCGGATGCGCTCCTGGCCGTAGCGCTTGAGAAAGGCGTGGGCGAGGAGGCGCACGTCCCCCGCACGGTCGCGGAGCGGCGGCAGCTGGATCGCGATGACGTTGACGCGGTAGTAGAGCTCCTCGCGGAATTGCCCCTTGACGGTCGCGTCACGGAGGTCGCGGTTGGTCGCCGAGACCACGCGCACGTCCACGTCCACGAGCGCCGTCCCGCCCACGCGCCGGATCTGGCGCTCCTGCAGCGCGCGCAGCAGCTTCACCTGAAGCCCCACGGGCATCTCGGCGATCTCGTCGAGGAAGAGCGTGCCGCGGTGGGCGACCTCCATCAGGCCCGGCTTGCTGCGCACCGCGCCGGTGAAGGCGCCCTTCTCGTGGCCGAAGAGCTCGGACTCCAGCAGGTGCTCCGGCAGCGAGGCGCAGTCGACGGGGACGAAGGGCTGCGCCGCCCGCGGGCTGTTGGCGTGGATGGCGCGGGCGACCAACTCCTTGCCGGTGCCGGACTCGCCCAGCACGAGGATGTTCGCCTCGGACCGGGCCGCCTTCTTGACAAGGTCGAAGACGCGCGCCATGGACTCGCTCCGGCCGATGATGCTCTCGAGGCCGAAGGCCTCCCGCAGCTGCTCGCGGAGATTCTTGTTCTCGACCTGGAGGTTTCGCTGGCGGAGGGCCCGTTCGACCGCGACGCGGAGATGCTCCACGGAGAAGTTCTTGGGCAGGTAGTCGGTGGCGCCTTCCTTCACCGCGGCCACGGCCGACTCGATGGTGGCGAAGGCCGTGATGACGATGACGGGCAACGTCGGGTCGAGCTCGTGCGCGCGCTTGAGCAGCGCCATGCCGTCCATGCCCGGCATCTTCAGGTCCGTGATGAGCAGGTCCGGCCGCTCCTCCTCGAGCAGCGCCAGGGCCTTGCCCGGCTCCGTCGTGGTGAAGCACTGGTATCCGACGCGACCCAGGATGCGCGCGCAGTTCTCGAGCATGTCGGGCTCGTCGTCCACGATCAGCACGCGCGTCGCGCTCACGCCTGCCCCCCGACGGCGGCCCGCGCGCCCGAGACGGGGAAGGTCAAGGTGAAGGTCGTGCCCTCGCCCGGGCGCGACTCGACATCCACCGTGCCGTGGTGATCGCGCACGATGCCGTAGGAGATGGAGAGCCCCAGGCCCGTGCCTTCGGCCTTGGTGGTGAAGAACGGGTCGAAGATCCTCGGCAGGGCCTCGGGCGGGATGCCGGGGCCCGTGTCACGCACGAGAAGGCGCACGGCGTCCGGCTCGCCGGCTGCGCGGGAGGTCTCGACGGTGATCTCGCCTCCTCCGTCGACGGCGTCCCGCGCGTTGGTCAACAGGTTGAGGACGACCTGCTGGAGCGTGTTGCCGTCGCCCCAGAGCGACGGCAGGTCGGGCGCGAGCCGCCGCGTCACCGTCACGCCCTGCTTGCCGATGGGCCGCTCGACCAGGAGGAGCGTCTCCTCGACGAGGTGGTTGAGGTCCACGGGGCCGTGGAGCCCGGAGGACTGGCGGCTGAAGGACAGGAGGCCCTGGGCGATGCGCGCGACGCGCTGGGCGTGGCGGTGGAGCACGCGCAGGTCCTCGGCGAGCCGGCCGTGGATGGGCTGCGCCTCCACGTCGAGGAGCATGATCTCGATGCGCGAGGAGATGACCCCGATGGGGTTGTTGAGCTCGTGCGCCAGGCCTGCCGCCATCGTCCCGAGCGCCGCGAGCTTCTCGGACTGGCGGGCGCCCCGCTCGAGCGCCACGTGCTCGGTGATGTCCTGGACCAGGAGCACAGCGCCCGCGGGCTCGCCATGGTCGCGCAGGAGGCTGCCCTTGAGGTTCTGCACCGCGCGCCCTCCCCCCGACCGCTCGTGCTCGACAGCTTCCAGCGTGAACCCCTCGGTCTCGCCGCGCAGCAGCTGTTCGAGCGGCGCGCGGAGCGCCTCGCGACGGTACACCGGGAACACGTCGAAGAACGGGCGGCCCGCGACGTCCCGGGCCGCAAGCCCCGTCTGGGTTTCCATCGCGCGGTTGAACGCGATGATGGCGCCCGCGCGGTCGAGCGCCACCACGCCGTCGCGCAGGCTCTCGACTACGCTCTGGATGAAGCGCTCGCGCTCCCGGGCAGCAGTGGTGAGCGCCACAACCTCGAGGCGCTCGCGCTCTTCGATCTGGCCCAGGACCCCGACTCCCACGGCCGTGCCCAGCAGGACCGCGAGCCGGACGGCGGTGTTGGCCCACTCAGATTCCGTGATGGTCGGCCAGACCACCGCGACGTACGCCGCGGCCGCCGCCATCGCGACGGCGACCCCCCGCACCATCCCGTAGTAGTAGGACTGGAGGCCCGCGATCAGGAGAAGCGCCAGGAAGAGGATGCTCGGCGCGCCGCCCGTGAGCCGGATCAGGAGCAGCGCGAACGCGAGGTCGGTCGCCAGGACTACCATGCTGAGACGGAGCATCCGGCCGGGCCAGCGCCAGAGGGCGAACGTGAGCGCCACGCTGTAGAGAAGGAAGCCGAGCATGGCGCCGTGCACCGGGCGCCAGCCTTCGTGCGCGGGCGGGGCGAGCAGGATCCAGACGAGCCCCGCCATGACCGCCAGCCAGCGCAGCAGCGGAAGCGCGAGCACGCGCGGGCCGCCGATGCGGCGGGCCTCGCGGTCGAGGAAGAGACGGGCGCGCGACATGGCTGGTATTATACGGGCGATGCTTGGATCGGAGCCGACGCGCTCACACCGCGTGCTGCGGGGACTCGCCGTGCTGGCGGTGGTGGCGATGGCCTTCTTCGCTGGGATGCTGGTCGAGCGCCTGCGGCTCGACGCGCGACGCGAAGACATGCTGCGGCGCTACAACCAGGTCCTCCAGCAGTACCGCGACCAGCAGATGCGCTCGGAGAAGACGATACAGCGCTAGCCGGACGGCGCGGGGGACGGGATGCGTCGCCTACTTCGCCAGGAGCACGGAGCAGGGCGAGAGGCGGATGATGCTCTGGGCCGTGCTGCCCATGACGCGCTCGAAGATGCGACTGTGACCGTGATAGCCCGCCAAGAGGAGATCGAAGCCCCCCTCCTTGGCGTAGTTGACGATGATCTCGACCTCGTGCCCCTGCCGGATCGCCGTCTGGAGCTCGACGCCGGCGAGGGCCGCCTGATCCCGCGCCTCTTTGGTCAGCACACGGAAGTACTCGTCCACGCGCTCCTTGGCGTCCTGGACCTCACCGACGGTGGCGGCGTAGTGGGGCAGATGCTCCTCGACCGAAATGCTCCGGAGCTCGGTGCCGAGACTCTTCGCGAGTCCGATCCCGACCCTGAGGGCCGCCTTGGCGCCCTCCGAGCCGTCGTACGCGACGAGGATCTTTCTGAACATGGCGTCCTCCCTCCTCAGGACGTCGGCGCGCCCGAGGGCCGGACCGCGGCGTCCGCCGGCTCTCGACTCGCGGCGGGGACCGGAAGCAGATGCCGCGGCATGAACCAGGCATTGGCGATCATGGTCGGGATCACGGCGCTGCCGATGACGGCCGAGACCAGGTGCGAGTACTGGGCCGGCGTGATAACCCCGTGGTTGAGCCCAAAGAGGGCTGAGATGGTTCCGAAGGTGAGCCCAGTGGACATCATGAGCGTGTAGTAGACGTCGGCCCCTTCCCGGTGGCCGAAGATCCGCACCGACGGGAAGACGCCCGCGAGCTTGCTGACCATTTTGGCGAAGAAGAGCACGACGAGGGCGCCGGGGGCGGCGACGAGCGCGGGCACGGAAACGAGGGACCCGGCGCGGAGGAAATAGAAGGGCGTCAAGAGCCCGAAGGTCAGCGTGCGCAATCGCCGGATCAGGGCGTGGTCCTTGCCGACGGTGCCGGCCAGGACCATGCCGATGATGTACGCGGGCAGCACCGGCTCGCTGTCCGCCCAGAGCGCGAGGCCACCCATCGCGAAGAGCGCCAGCAGGAGGAACTTCGTCTCGAACTCCGACACCCGGCCCCCGTATCGGCGGAAGATCCCCGGGGTCACGAACGGCAGGACCACGAAGATCGCCAGCGACAGTGCGACGAAAACCAGGGTGCGCACCGTGAACGGCGCGAAGATGATACCGAGGGCGATCACGGTTCCAAGGTCAGTGATGAAACAGGCGGCGAGGATGACCTTGCCGTAGTCCGTCGTGTTGAAGCCGAGCTCGAGCATGACCGCGTAGACCACCGCGACCGACGTCGTCGAGAGCGCCACCCCCGCAAGCCAGGCGGCCATCGGTGCCCAGCCGAGAAGGTAGTAGGCGACGGCGGCCGAGCCAAGAAACGGGGCGAAAAAGCTCACGAGACCGACCACGGTCGCCTCCTTCCACTTGACGCGGAAGACGGCCGGGTCGATCTCGGCGCCCGCCAGGAAGGTGAGAACGATCGCGCCCGTCCCCGCGAGGAAGCCGATCCATGGCGTCTGGGCGCCGAGTCCTGCGCCGCCGAGGAGGACGGCGACGATGAGCTGCGCCACCGTGCCGACCACGATCTCGGAGAGCGCCGTCGAGACCTTGAACCAGATGGCCAGCAGCGTGGCGACGAGCGCGAGCCCCACCCACAGTGCCGCGAGGAACCACGTGTTGTCTATTGCTGGCTCCTACCCGGCTTCGGGCGGGCGCCGCGCGGCCCACGGCTGCGCCGCCTCGAAAGCGGCCGAGGCGGCGAGCACCGCGCGCTCGGCGAAGCGCCGGCCCACGATCTGGAGCCCCACGGGCAGTCCTGCCGCCGTCATAGCCACAGGCACGGTCGCCGCGGGCTGGCCCGTCAGGTTGAACGGGAACGTGAACGCGATCCAGCCGAGCCCGGACACGGGCTCGCCGTTGATCTCCGTGACGGAAGGGCGCGCGACGGGAAACGGCGGCACGGCCACGGTCGGCGTGATCAGCAGATCGAAGCGGGCGAGGAAGCGCTGGACGTCGGTCCACAGCTCCTTCCGCCGGCGGGCGGCGTCCATGTACTGGTCGATCGTGATCGTGTGCCCGTACTTGAGCACCGCGACGAAGCTCGGGTCGAGCCGGTCGGCGCTGTCCTCGAGCCGCTCCCGCCAGGCCGCGTAGCTCTCGGCGGCGCTCAACGTCCGGAAGATCTCCTCGGGGTTCTCCCAGCTCGGCGTCACCACCTCGACGTGGCAACCCAGCCCTTCGAACTGCTCGGCCGCCGCGGCGCAGAGCTCCGCGACTTCGGGATCCACGAGCGCGTAGCCAAAATCCGCCGACCAGCCGACACTGAGCCCCTCGAGCCCGCCCTCGCAGGCCGCGAGAAACGGCGGTCCTCCGTCGGCGGGAAGCGACCAGCGGTCACGGTCATCCGGCCCGGCGAGCGCGTCGAGCATGAGGGCCGCGTCACGCACGGTGCGTGTCATCGGCCCTGTCACCGAGAAGTTTTGCCAGCCGGGGAAGCCCGGTCCGTGGGGCACGCGGCCGAAGGAGGGCTTGAGGCCGTAGATGCCGCAGAAGGAGGCCGGGATGCGGATCGAGCCGCCGCCGTCGGTGCCCAGCGCCAGCGGGCCCATGCCCGCGGCCACGGCTACTCCCGCCCCGCCGCTCGAACCGCCGGGCGTCAGCGCGGGGTTCCACGGATTGCGCGTGATGCCGAAGAGCGGGTTGTCCGTGACGCCCTTGTGGCCGAACTCCGGCGTGTTGGTCTTGCCGAGGATGATGGCGCCGGCGCCCTTGAGCCGCTCGACCGCGACCGCGTCCTCCTCCGGCACGTGGTCGGCGAAGAGGCGCGAGCCGCCCGTGGTCGGCACGCGGCGCATGAAAACCAGGTCCTTGACCGAGACCGGCACGCCGTGGAGCGGGCCCAGCTCCTCGCCGGTCATCACCGCCACCTCGGCCGCCTGAGCGGCGTCGCGGGCTTCCTCCGCCGTGACGGCGCAGTAAGCGTTGAGCGTCGGGTTCACGCGCTCGATCTGCGCGAGCGCGGCGTCCGTCACCTCGACCGGCGAGACTTTCTTTTCTCGGACGAGCGCGGCCAGTTCGAGCGCGGGGAGCCAGCAGAGATCTTGGGTGGCCATCAGGGGGCGGCCATCAACGAGGGGCGTTGAGCCGGGCCACGGGGATGTCGGCGAAGGGCTGGTTGGACGGCGCGCCCCCGACTGTGCGGGCGGCGCAGAGGAGACTCGCGACGATCAGGAAGACGCGCACGCGCGGATTGTATCATCATCGGGTCCATGAACCCGAGCGCCCTGCCCCGCCTACGCGAGTGGCTTGCGCGCCCCGAGATCGCCTCGCTCGACCCACGGCGCATCGCGGCCCTCGCCGCCGCGCTCACCGGCTCGGATCCGCCGGTGCGCGTTGAGCGCTGGGGCACGGTCGTGGGCTACGAGGCCGGGCCGCCGCGCCGCCGGCTCGTCCAGTTCGACCGCCACGGCCACTTGGTCACCGCCTGCCGCTGGAGCCCCGACGGCGCGCTCGACTGGGCGCGCTGCCGCGCGGCCGACGGCCGGTGGATCGGCGTGGAGCCCGGCGGCGTTGAGCACCAGGCTTGGGAGCACCCGGCCTGGGGCCGCTCGGATCGCGTCTGGCTTCTCGATGGAGTGGAAGAAGCCTGGGGGGATGAACCCTGGCGCCCGGTCGAGCCGCTGACCGTCTTTCGGTCGCTCGACTGGGCGGCGCTCGACCACATTCCGCCGCTGGCCGAGCCGCAGCGCCTGCCGCCCGGGGCGGGCAGCGCGGTGCTGAACCTGGTCGCGTCGCTGATGAAAGACCAGGGCGTCGCGCGCGTGCGCTACCGCGGCCCCTTCCCCTCCGAGCAGCTCTTCACGACGCTGCTCGAGTGCTTCCGCTACGACCCGGGCCAGGCGCTGCCGCTCGAGCGCTTCCTGGCCGACGGAGGGCTCGACTGGCTGCCGGCGCCCTACGAGAGCCACCGTGTCGCGGCGTGGGCGACGGTCCAGCTGCGCCAGGACATCGAGAAGGTGGTTGCGGACGGCGTCACCTTCTACCGGCCGGAATGGCAGGGCATTGCGCGACGGGAAGCGCGGGTGATCCGTGATGACGGCGAGCGCGTCGTCTGCTCGCTCTGGGCGCTGGGAGGCCCGCTCGAGGACCGGCTCATCCTCGACCGCTCGGGCGAGATCCACGAGGCGCCGGCGGCGAGCGCCCGGGAGGTGCCTCCGGCGCCTCTCCCCCCGGTGTGGAATTCGGCGCTGGGCGACCTGATCGCGCGCGAGAGCGCTCCGGCGTTGGGTCCTGCGATCATGGAAGTGCTCAGCCACACTGCGCTCGAATGGGGCGCGGTGCCGGGCGATCTCGTGCGGGCATGGGACACGCGCATCAGGCTGAGCGCGCGGCTCCGCGAGGCCGGAGCCGCCTCGCTCGGGAGCGCCGCGCCGGGGCGGGAGCGCGCGGAACAGGCGCTCCGGTTCGTCCTCGAAGTGGCGCGCCTCCTGGGGCCTGAGGTGCGCGGCCGCGCCCAGGCGCTCCTGGAATCACTGCCGGAGGAGGAGCAGGCGCGGCGCGTCCTAGCGGCAGCGGAGGAGCCCGAGGCGCTCGACGAATCCGTCGGCCGCCTGATCACCCTCCTCGCCCGCTGACGTCTAGTCTAGGCGTGCTTGGCGGTGAGGATGAGCCAGACGTCGAAGCCGATGACGCCAACGACGGAGAGTAGCGACAGCGCGAAGTAGGAGAGGTAGACAAACTCCTGCCGGCGGAATCCCCGGCCCGTGGCCAGCCGCTTCCAGAGCATGCCGCGCACGAACTGCAAGGATTCCTGCGCCAGGCGCGGCATGCTGACCGCGTCCTCCAGGACGTGGTAGCCGTCCATCTCGAGGAACGAGAACGGGTAGATGCAGATGAGAAAGGACTTCAGCTGGAGCACGGCCGAGACGGCGACGCAGGCCTGGAGCAAGCCCGGACTGAGCGCATCGGCCCAGATCACGCCGAGCAGGCCCAGCACGAGGTGCACGGTCGGCCCCGTCAGCGCGTTGACGACGCGCGCGCGGCGCGAGGCCATGAAAAGGTCGGTCACGTCCGCATAGAACGTCGGCACGACCATGTGGTGGATGATGAAGCCTACCTCCTTGACGCGGCGGCCGTAGTGGACGCAGGCCAGCGCGTGCACGAGTTGGTGGAGCGCGACCGTGACGAAGAAGACCAGCTGGAGCGCGATGATCGCCACGATGGCGTGGTGCTCCAGCGCCGAGGTGATTGCCCCCAGATCGGTCCAGAGATGGATCAGCGACCGGATGCCGAAGCCCGTCAGCACGGCGAGCCCGATCACCGCCGCCGGCGTGAAGATAAGCCAGCCGCCCCAGCGGTGGATCCGCTCGAAGAGATCGTTCCACCGCCGGCTCGAGACGTTGAGCCGCTCGATGGCGTGGATCGTCGCCACCATCGCCCGCGCCGCCGGGTTCCGCTTGTTGCGCTCGAGGATGTCCCGCAGGGTGTTCATCGGGCGCAGCGTCAGCAGATCGGCCTGCAGGAGCTTGCTGATGAGCTGGGGGATCTTCTCGAAGTCGAACGAACCGTAGCGCATGACGTACGCGACGGCGATGTCCTGCATGCTGACGCGGCCGTCCATCTGCTCCCAGAGGAAGCGCTCCTCGTCGTCGAGCGCGAGATAGTTCTCGGTCCGGCGGCTCTTGAGGACGTACCGCTTGGTGCCCGGGACGCCCGACGGCAGCTGCGCCAGCTCCCACTGCTCGTCGGGGAGACGCTGCGGGCGGAGCTGGAGGTAGGCGGCCGGGCTCGTGATCTCCCGGATCTCGAAGCTCTCCCCGTCCTCCGATCGAACGAGGAGGTTGAGCATGGCGGGCGGGCGCCGCTGCTGGGTGCCGGGGGCGCCCGTCTGCGTGCTGGGGACGGGCTCGCTCACGTGGGCGGCCCCCCCGATTTGCGCTCGGCGTCCAGGCCCGTCGCCTCGAGGCCCCAGCGCGTCACCTCTCGCACGAGGTCGGTCGACTGCACGAGCCGGCGGATCAGCACGCGGGCCATCTCCTGGAAGAACTGGGCGGCGTCCCGCGGATTGTCCCTGATGAAGTTGTTGATGCTCTCGCGGTCGAGGGCAAGCAGGGAGGTCTCGACGTCGGCCTGGATCGTGGCCGTGCGCTTGGGCTCGTCGCCGAAGATGCTCATCTCGCCGAAGCTCGAGCCGGACTCGAACCGGTTCAGTATCTGCTCGACGCGCCCGCTGACTTTCTTGGAGACCAGGATGGCGCCCGAGCGGATGAAGAACATCTCCTCCCCGGGGTCGCCCTCGCGGAACAGCACCTCGCCCTTGCGGAGCCGGCGCTCGCGGAGGCGCGGCCAGAGCGCGACGAGCTGCGCTTCATCCAGGTCGCGGAGGAGGTCGACCTGGCGGAGAAAGGCGATGTCGGCCGGCTTGGCCAGGGTCGTATCCGCCCTACATGGCCCAGCGCTTCATCATCACTGCCTTGACGGCCCGGAGGCGCTCGGCAGTCGGCGCCTCGCCCGCCCGCCCCACGGCCTGGAGCACGGTGTTGCGCTCATCGGCCGACAGCGTGAACTCTGCCAGGGCCGCCACAGGGTCGCGCACAAGATCGCCCAAGAAGTCTGGATCAATCATGATCCGCCCGACCAGGTCGCGGAAACCCTGAGGATCCATACGCCCCCTTGGATCAGATGGTGACCCCGGCGGGATTTGAACCCGCGGTCTCGACCTTGAAAGGGTCGCGTCCTGGGCCAGGCTAGACGACGGGGTCTAAACCTCTGTGACACATTGCGAAACCAATGGTTCAGAGTAGCAGAGCCCCCGAGGGATGACAAGTTGGGGCTCGCCGAGGTGGGATTCGAAGCCGGAACGAGCGATGGATCAGGTCAGCGGGACGTAGTCGTACTCGCCGATCCCCTGGAGCACGAGAAAGGTCGCCGAGGTGTCGCCCCCGTTGGTCACGAGATGCGGCCGACCGGGGCGGACCGCGTACGTCTCCCCCGGGCCGAGCCTGATCTCCTCCTTCGGGTCGCGCAGGAAGAGCCGGAGCCTGCCTTCGAGGACGTAGAAAGTGTCCTGGACCGTGGTGTGGTAGTGCCACGGCACCTGCTGCTTCGGGCCGATCTGGAGCTCCGAGATCCTGAAGCCCGGCCGCTCGGCGTGCCGCGCACGCCGCTCGACCTCGTAGAGCCCGCTCGAGTCCTTGACGCCCTTTTCGGCGGTCGCCATCTCAGGAGGTCTTCGCCTTCCCGCCCATCAGCTTGTTCGGCTTCATGCGCCCCTCCTTCCGTTGGCCAAAGGGTCCCACCGTGCGACGGGTGAAGTCAATGGTGAGCCGTGGTGGGATCGAACCACCGACCCCCTGATTAAAAGTCAGGTGCTCTACCAACTGAGCTAACGGCTCACGCGATCCTTCTTCACACCGTCACAAGACCGAGACTCAGGAGGAGGGCCCCCTTCCGACGCTCTCACCAGGACCTCCGTCGGATAGAGCGGATCCTCAAACCGCGACGTCATCGCCGCGACGATGGTGATGGGGCTCCAACGATTCCCGATATCGTTCTGGATCACCACAGCAGGACGGGTCTTCTTCACCTCGGCCCCGATCGTCGGGTCGAAGTTGACCAGGTAGACGTCACCCCTCCGCGGCCTCTTTACCTCCGCCGCCCCTGCCATGCCTGCTCGTCCACGCTGAACCACTCCTTGGCCAGAGCCAAGTCCCGTGCCGCGTGCTCTTGGGCACCTTCTTTGAGAAGCCGCCTGATCTGAGTGCGGTCGCGCTCGTGGACGACGCGCTTCGCCCCTTCATTGGTGACACGGCTGGGGTTCCGACGAACCGTCTCCTTCGGGAGCATGACGTTCACAGCATACGCAGGCGACGTACGTATGTCAAAGCTGGGCGCGTGTGTCGCCGATTGGATACACCGACAGCCTAGTGCGGCGGCAGCGAGGAGCGGAGGCCCGGGATCCAGCGGGTGAGCGTCGAGTCGTTGACCAGGATGGTCTCGTCGCGCACGGGGCCCGTCGAGATGAGCGAGATGCCCACGCCGCAGAGCTCGGACAGCCGCGCCAGGTACTCGCGGGCTTTGGTCGGCAGGTCCTCGTAGTCGCGCAGTCCCGCGGTCGAGGTCTTCCACCCCGAGAGCTCTTCGTACACGGGCTCGGCCTCGTGCCAGATGCGCTCCTCCTCGGGGAAGTCTGTCAGCACCTCGTCATCGTAGTTGTATCCGACGCAGATCTTGACCGTGTCGCAGGTGTCGAGGACGTCGAGCTTTGTGATTGCCAGGGTGTCGAGCCCGTTGATGCGCGCCGCGTAGCGGAGCCCGATCGCGTCGACCCAGCCGCAGCGGCGCGGCCGACCCGTCACCGAGCCGAACTCCTTGCCGCGCGTGCGCAGGAGGTCGGCCATCTCGCCGCGGAGCTCCGTCGGGAACGGTCCCCCGCCCACACGCGTGCAGTAGGCCTTGGAGATGCCGATGACGCCGTCGATCTTGGTCGGCGGCACGCCCGAGCCCGTGCACGCGCCGCCCGCCGTCGCGCTCGACGGCGAGATGAACGGGTACGTGCCGTGGTCGAGGTCGAGCATGGTCCCCTGCGCGCCCTCGAAGAGCACGGAGGAGCCCGCCTCCATCCAGTTGTGGAGCAGGAGCGCCGTGTCCGTGATGTAGGGCGCGAGCCACCCGGCGTAGCGGAGGTAGGGGCCGAGGATGCCGTCCACGGTGAAGCTCTCGGCGTCGTAGATCTCGCGGAGCAGGCGGTTCTTCTGCTTGACGTTGTACTCGAGCTTCTCGCGGAAGAGCCGCTCGTCGAGGAGATCGGCCATCCGGATGCCCACGCGCCCGGTCTTGTCGGCGTAGGCCGGGCCCACGCCTTTGCCCGTGGTGCCGATGCGGTGCTTGCCGGCCTTGGACTCGCTGGCACGATCGAGAGCCGGGTGGTACGGCATGACCACGTGCGCGTTCTTCGAGATGAAGAGGTTGCCGTCGAGCGAGACGCCGCGCTGGACCAGCGACTCCATCTCGTCGATGAGGGACGCCGGGTTGACCACCACGCCGCAGCCGATGATGTTGCGGCGGCCGGGGTGGAGGATACCCGAGGGGATGGTCTGGAGCACGAACTTCTCGCGCCCCACAACCACGGTGTGGCCGGCGTTGTTGCCGCCCTGGTAGCGCACGACCACGTCGAAGTGCGGCGTGATGACGTCCACCACCTTGCCCTTGCCCTCGTCACCCCACTGCGCTCCGACGATCACGATGTTAGGCATGACGCGTACCTCCCATGTCCGGAAAATGGCGGGCGGGGTCGGCCAGGATCTCGGCCGCCGCCGCGCGCCTGTCGCCACCCTTGCCGTCCAGCTGGATCACCCGCACCTGCTCGGCGTCCGCTCCCGGCTCGCCGATCACGAGCGCCCAGCGGGCGCGCTGCTGCCGCGCGTAGGCGAGCGACGCGTCGAGCCCGCGGCTCAGGATGTCCCTCGCCACTGCCGCTCCGAGGTCCCTTAAGCGCCGCGACAGAGCCAACGCGCGGGTCTTGTCGGCCGTGAAGTCGATGATGAAGAAGTCCGGACCCGGCGCAGGGCCGGCCGCGCCCTGGCTCTCGATCGCCAGGAGCACGCGACCCACCTCGAAGGCGAAGCCCGTGGCGGGGCAATCGTAGCCGAAGCGCGCCAGCATGTGGTCGTAGCGGCCGCCGCCCGCCAACGGCGCCCCGAGCCCGGAGACGTAGGCCTCGAAGTGCACGCCCGAGTAGTAGTCGAAGCCGCTGACCTCGCCCAGATCGAGCAGCACCGAGTCGGCGAGGCCGTAGACGGTGAGCAGCCGGTACACCTCCGCCAGGTTGGCGAGCGCCGCCTCTGAGCGCGGGTTCTTGACGAGGCGCTCGGCGCGCTCGAGGACATCGCCACGGCCGTAGAGGCCCGGCAGCGCCAGCAGGAGCTCACCCACGGTCGCGGGGGCGCCCAGCCCCGCCACGATGCGCTCCAGCGCGGAGACGTCCTTCCGGCCGAGGGCCGAGCGCAACTCGCGCGCCTTGACCTCGTCGGCGCCTAGGTCTTCCAGGATGCCGCGGAAGAAATCCGCCTGCCCGACGTCCAGCTGAAATCGTTCGAGCCCGAGCGCGCGGAGCCCCTCCACCGTCATGGCGATCAGCTCGGCGTCGCCTTCTGGATTCGGTAGGCCGACCAGCTCCGCGCCCGCCTGGTAGAACTCGCGGTAGCGCCCCACGTGCGGCTCGTCGTAGCGGAAGACGTTGGTCAGGTAGGCCAAGCGCAGGGGCTTGGGCTCCTCGCGCATCCGGGTGGCGACGATGCGCGCGATCTGCGGCGTCACGTCGGCGCGCAGGGCCAGGAGCCGGCCGCTCTCGCGGTCCACCATCGTGAACATCCGCTCCTGGAGCTCCTGGTCCGTCCCCTGGGCGAGCACGTCGAAGTACTCGTACGCGGACGTGACGATGTCGCGGTAGCCCCACTTGCGGAAGACGCCGAGTAGCTCCGCCTCGACGCGCCGCTTCTGCGCGGCCTCGTCGGGCAGGTAGATCTTGGCGCCCTTGGGCAGTTGGGTCTGCTGGATCTTGCGGTCCACAGTGAATCCGTTTCTTACCGGCCCGCCGGGACGGCGTCGAGGTGGACGAGGGTGTTCATGCGGTGTAGCGCCGTCCAGTCGTCGCGGAACTCGAGCTCCGAGATGCCCGTCGGCGCCGAGTGCAGCGACCAGATGCGCTCGAGCCCGAGCCCGAGCGCTTCCAGGATCAGGATGCGCACGGGGATGCCGTGGGCGACGAGACAGACGACCGCATCGGGATGCCCGGCGCGCAGCCGCTCGAGTCCCGCCAGCACGCGCTCGCGCGCCTGGAGGAGGCTCTCACCGCCGGGCGGCGAGACCAGGTGCGGCGTCTTGGCCCAGCCGTCATAGAGGGTGGGGAAGCCTGCCCGCGCCTCGTCGAGCGTCAGGACTTCCCACTGGCCGAAGCCGAGCTCCTTGAAGGCCGGGTCCGTCTCCACCGCGAGGCCGTGGGGCGCCGCGATCACCGCGGCCGTGTCGCGCGCGCGCCGGAGCGGGCTTGCGTACACGGCGGCGAAGGCGTGCTCCTTGAGCTCGCGGGCGGCGGCCTCTGCTTGCAAAAGGCCTTCAGCGGATAGAGGGGTGTCCGTCCAGCCCTGGTACCGGCGTTCCCGGTTCCAGGCCGTTTCCCCGTGACGTAGGAGCAGGAGTCTCAGTGACATGGCCAAGCGTCTATCTTACCGCAGGTGGGCGGCATTTCCGCCAACAGCAAGGGGGGTGTTCCGGGCTACTTCTTGGGGGTCGCCGGAACCGGCTTTGGAAGCATGAACGGCTTCTTCACCACCTCAACTCGGGACGCCCCGTTCGAGGAGGACGCTACACGCTTATCGCTCATGTGAACCTCCTTACCGCTCATCTATTTGTATCACAGTGAAGACCACGCCGCCAACATGCCGATCGCCCGCAAAGAGCCGGAACTCATAGCGCCCTGGGCGCTCAAAGATGAGGCGGTCAAGATTGAAGATCAACTCGCCGAAGCCCATGCGGAATGCAGCGTAGGGCTTTGGACCGCGGCTACCCCCGCTCGACGAAAACCTTCTGGGCGGCCCCGAGCGAGGCGCCGAAGTCCACGGGCTGGCCCAGCTCGTGGAGCACCTGCTCGAGGGCGGCCAGCGCCGTGGTGATGTCGAAGTCGTCAACATAGCCCATATGGCCGATGCGGAAGATCTTGCCCTTCGTCGGGCCGCGGCCGCCGTCGATCGTGATGTTGTGAGAGGTCGCGAACCGCTCCACCACCCGGTCTGCATCCACTCCCGGCGGAACCTCTACAGCGGTGAGCGCGGGGCTCGGCGTGGTCTTCGGGAAGAGCGTGAGACCGAGCGCCTCGACGCCGGCCCGCGTGGCGCGCGAGAGCCGGTCGTGACGGCGGAGGACGTTCGGCAGGCCCTCCTCGGCGATCATGCGGAGCACCTCGCGCAGGCCGACCATGATCGAGACCGCCGGCGTGAAGCGCGCCTCATTCTTCGACGCGTACTTCCGCTCCTCGGAGAGGTCGAGATAGTACTTCGGCAGTGTGGACCGCTTGGCCGCCGCCCAGGCTTTGTCGCTGAGCGCCAGAAGTCCGAGACCGGGGGGCAGCATGAGCCCCTTTTGCGACGCCGAGACGACGACGTCGATGCCCCAGGCGTCCATCGGAACGTCGGCAATGCCGAGACTCGACACGGCGTCCACAACGAGGATCGCGTCGGTGGCCTTGGTCGCCTGCGCATACCCGCGCACGTCGTGCAGCACACCGGTGGACGACTCGCTGTGCTGGACGAGGACGGCCTTGACGTCTTTGTTTTCTCTCAGCGACTGGGCGACGCGCTCAGCCGCGACGGTGTCGCCGTGGGGCGCCTCCAGCTCGACGACGTTGAGGCCGTAGGCCTTGCAGAGCGCGAGCCACCGCTGCGCAAACGCGCCGGCATTGACCACGATCACGCGGTCCCCGGCCGAGAGCGTGTTCGCCACTGCCGCTTCCATCGCGCCGGTGCCGGTGCACGCCGGCGTCAAGACGTCCTCACGAGTCTGTACGAGGCGCTTCAACCCTTCGCGCACCTCGAGAAAGAGCGCGTCGTACTCCGCGGCGCGGTGATGGATGATCGGCCGGGCCATTGCCAGCAGAACCTCGGGCGGGACGGGCGTCGGCCCGGGTGCCATCAACTGGTACTTCTTCATGCGGCTTCCTCCTGTGGTGTGCGCGCTCATCCCACACTAACAGAAGGCGCGCGCCCGAGGCAACGGAGAGGTATGATTTCGGCTATGCCGCCTCGGACCGTCCGCACCATGTGCCCCATGAACTGCCACCCGACCTACTGCGGAATGCTGGTGGAGGTGTCAGAGAAGGGCCGGCTGCTGGGCGTCAAGGGCGACCAGGACAATCCGGACAGCCGGGGCTTCCTCTGCATTCGCGGGAGAGCCGCAGCCGAGATCCCCCACAACGGGCTCAGGCTGACCCAGCCGCTCGTGCGCGACGGCAGGCGCGGCGAGGACCGCTGGCGGCCCGTCTCATGGGACGACGCGCTCGACCGCATCCTCTCCGCCATCGACGCGACTGGGCGCGAGCGCGTCGGCTTCTGGTTCGGCCACGGCGCCCACGTCACCGGCATCAACCGGCCGCTCATCATGCGCTTCGGCCACCTGGGCGGCATGCAGGTCTGGAACCCGGCCATCGTCTGCTGGGCCATGGGCGCCTACGGGCTGGCGCTCACTGGAGTGATCGAGGCGAACACCAAGGAGGACATGGCCGCACACTCGCGCCAGGTCATCCTCTGGGGCGCCAACCTCGCGAGCCACCCGACCACCGCGCCGCATCTGATCGAGGCGCGGCGGCGGGGGGCGCGCGTTGTCGCGATCGACGTGAGGCGGGCCGAGGCTTCGCGCCACGCCGACGAGACATGGCTCATCCGCCCAGGCACCGACGCCGCGCTCGCGCTGGCCATGGCCCACGTCATCGTCGCCGAGGGTCTCGTGGCCAGCGACTTCATCTCGCGGCAGACGGTGGGCTACGAGGCGTACGCGAAGCACCTCGAGCGCTTCACTCCCGAATGGGCCGCGGCGGAGACGGGGCTCGCGGCGGAAGACATCAAGAGGCTCGCGCGCGAGTACGCGACGAGCAAGCCCGCCATGATCATCGTGGGCGGCGCCAGCATGTACAAGCACCGGCACGGCTGGCAGCCCGGACGCGCCATCGCCACCCTGCCCGCGCTCACGGGCCAGCTGGGCATGGCGGGAGGCGGCTTCGGCCCGCGCCACCGATCTTTCCCCACGGGAGATCACTTCGCCGATCTGACGGCCCTCGACCGCCGCCCCGCGGGCCCCTGGGTGCCGAGCCACATGGCCTCGATCGCGCGCCTCATCAAGGACGGACGCCTCGACGTGCTCCTCACGGCCGGAACCGATATGCTCAACTCGTTCTCGGACGCGGGCGCGATCGAGCGGGACCTCGAGCGCGTGGGCCTGATCGTGGCCTACGACATCTTCGCCAACGACACGATCAGGCGCGTGGCGGACATCGTCCTGCCTGGGACAGTTTGGCTGGAGGACCTGGGAATCAAGGAGACCGCCACCCACCTGTACTTAATGGATAGGGCGCTCGAGCCCGCCGGGGAGTGCCGGCCCCTGATTCCGGTGCTCAGAGAGCTGGCCGAGCGGCTTTCCATCAAGGAATTCTTCCCCTGGGGCTCGCTCGAGGAGTATATGGACGCGCTGCTGGCCCCTCAGCAAGACGGAGCGCTCACCGTGGCGCGGCTCCGAGAGCTGGGCGGCATGGCGGAGAGGAGCAAGCTCGCCCACGTGCCGTACCGCGAGGGCGGCTACGCGACCCCATCGGGCAAGGTCGAGTTCTACTCGGAGCGCGCGAAATCCCTCGGCCTCCCGCCCCTCCCCGACTACACGCCGCCCGAGCCGGATTCAGCCGGCTTCCCGCTCGAGTTCCGCCAGGGTCGCGTGCTGACGGCCTTCCATTCCTTCTACGACAACGGCCGCGCCCTGCCGATGCTTGTCCGGGCTGAGCCTCACGCGGAGGTCTGGATTCATCCCGCCGACGCCCTGCCCCGCGGCATCACCGCCGGGGGCCGGATCGAGCTCGTGAATCAGCGCGGCCGCTTCGAGGCTGTCGCCCGCGTGACCGAGGACGTCCTGCCGGGCGTGCTGTGGGCGCGCGACGGCTGGCCGGGGCTCAACACGCTGACGAGCGGCGAGGCGTGTCTCGAGCCCGAGGCCAGCGACGGTCTCGACCCGCGGATCCCGGGCGGCCAGTCCGCCTACGAGGCGCGCGTCGAGGTGCGTCCGATTCCCGCGTGATGCTCCCTCGCGCAGGGGTCCTCGCCCTGGCGCTCCTGGCGCTTCCCGCCCAGGCCCAGGCCAGCGAGGCGCTGTGGGCTCTCCTCAAGTCAGGCGGCCAGGTCGTGATCATGCGCCACGCGGCAACGGATTCTACGGCCGGCGACCCGGACACCATGCGCCTCGAGGACTGCAGCACCCAGCGCAACCTCTCCCCCTCGGGACGCGACGACGCCAGGCGCATCGGCAGTGCCTTCAGAGCGCGCGGCATCACGGTGGACGACGTGCGCTCGAGCGTCTGGTGCCGCTGCCTCGACACGGCCACGCTGGCCTTCGGCATGGCGAAGCCGTGGCTCCCGCTCAACTCCTTCTTCCGCAACCGCGAGCGCGAGGCCGGCCAGACGGGCGCGGTGCGCGAGCTGGTCAGCCGTCACCGCGGCGGCGCGCTCATCCTCGTCACCCACCAGGTCAACATCACGGCGCTGACGGGCCTCTACCCCGCTGAGGGCGAAATGATCGTCCTGACGCCACGCGGGGGCGACTTCACCGTCGCCGGACGCGTCAAACCCGCCGACGTGACCCAGAACTGAACGCGCGCCGTCTCACCGCTTGATCTGCAGAGGCGCCGGCGATTGCGCGGGGCCCTTGACCGAGCGGCCGAGGGCCGTGACGAAGATGGCGTCCTTGCCCTCGGCGTGGGGAGAGAAGAAGTCGACGACGTCGCGGTCGTAGAAGGTCAGGCCGGTCGCGCCGAAGCGCTGGGCGTAGGCGGCCAGGTAGAGGCGCCCTCCGATCAGTCCCGCCTCGAGATTGGCCAGGCGATAGCCGCGGTTGCCGTACGCCTCGAGGAGCGCGTCGAGGTCCGCGAGGAAGAAGATCGTCACGCTCGACATCCCGCCCAACGACTGGTCGAGGCAGAGGAACGCCGACCGCTCACGGAAATCGCCCCGCTTGATCAACTCCAGCGCGTGGGACTGGGGACGGTAGGCGTAGGCGCCGGGCTCTATCCCGTCCACCGCGTGCACGGTCAGATAGAGATCCACGAGGCCCCAGGGCGCATCGGCGGGCCAGCCCCGCGTGGCATGCCACAGAGCCGTCGAGAGATCGCCTGCGTCGATCGCTTCGCCGGAGAACTGGCGCGTGGAGCCGCGCGCCATGATGGTCTCAGCGAGCGCGCGGCCCGCCGACGGGCGCGGCGTGGGCAGCGCCACGAGGGCGCCCGCCAAGGACCGCCGCTGCCACGACGCCTCCCGCCAGGCCTGCACCTCGCTCTCGCCGTCGAGCGATGAGTTCTCATACGCATCTCGAAGCAGCGGATAGTCCACCTCGGAGGACGACAGCGGGATCACCTCGGGCGTGATCGCGGCGATGACGGGAGACACCGGAGCGGGCCTCCCCTGCCCGCCCACGGGCGCCATCAGGAGCGCGCCTTCCTTCTCGGCGTCGAGAGCGAGCAGCCCGTTGACCTCGAGGTCCACGAACCCGGTGATCGTGCGCGCGGGCAGGTCGAGCGCTGTCGCGGCGGCGAGCAGGTTGGACAGCATGCTGCCCGAGTCCCAGAAGAGGTGGCGGTAGCCCCGCGCCTGGTACTTCCAGGTGTTGCGCCAGTAGATGGCGGAGAGGATCAGCGT
>DASYVT010000166.1 GCA_035936835.1 Candidatus Methylomirabilota bacterium
CTTCAGGTCGAAGCTCGTGATCGCCACCAGCAGCAGTGCGAAGTTCGCCTGCGGCAGGACCCCGCCGAAAAGGGCGGCCACCGAATCGGCCAGGAAGTAGGCGAGGGCGGCGAAGACTAGCGACGCGATCAACGCCTGGCCCCAGAAGGTGCGCGGCTTGTTGCGGCCGCGGTAGCTGACGACGTGTCCTATCGCCGCCACGGCCAGCCCCACCGCCGGGATCAGGTACTCCTGGCCGTAGAGGACGATGGAGAGAACCGAAACCGCGAAGGCCGAGAAGACGAACGCGCGACCCTCGAGGGAGTGCTCGGTCGGAGATGCCGGCAGAAGCTTCAGTTTCACAGCGGCCACCCGAGGCCCACGCGCTGGACTGGCGCGTCGACGTCGAGCACCGCCTCGCCCACCACCCAGGCGCGGATGTCGCCGCCACGCTTTTTGACACCCTCGAGGGCGTCGATGACCTGGTCGTTGTAGCGAGCGACCACGGCGACGGCGTCGCTGACGCGGGGCGGCGGAAGGTCCAGGACCTCTGCCTGCGAGGGGTATCGCGCCAGCCACTCCAGGAGCGCCCAGAGGGACCTCGACTCGTCATACGTTGAGGGCTCGGCTCCCGGAGACCACAGGACGGCCCGCCCTCCGCTGCGCAGGCAGTCCCACGCTTCCGACGCCGCAAGGCGTGCGATCTGATCGGCGGCCTCGCGAGTCGGGGGCGATGGGTCGCAGAAGATTCCGAGCGACTGGATGCCAGGCGGCTCGTACTCCCGGACGATCAGCTCACCGTGCCGGGCACTGGAGCGCCAGTGGATGCGGCGCAGCGCGTCGCCGGGACGGTACTCGCGCACCCCGAACAGCTCCGTGCCCGTTCCGGCGCGCGACGTCGCCGCGCTGGCTTCGAGCTCGCGGACACGGGAGCGCGATCCGAACGACGTGAAGCGCGGCAGGACGAGGGCGAGTTCCGTATTTCCCTGCGCCCTGGTTCCACGCTCCCGAAAAAGGCCGAGCAGGTCCCCGGTCTCCAGGGCCCATCCGGTCGAGACGACAGGCCCGCGCCTGGCCGGACCGACAACCTTTCGCTCGGTCCAACCTTTTTTCGGCACCAACCCGGCTGCGGTCGCCAGCTCGACGCCGGCCACGGAACCGGTCATCCGAGCGGGACCGCGGGTGCCGCGGCTGCTCACGAGCTTGAGGTCGATGGAGATGCTGTCGCCCTCGAAGGCCCTTCGGGCCGGGCGCGCATTGAGGACGGCCTCGGGCAGGTCCTCCATCGGCGAGCCCGGGGCGAATTTGTAGCCGCGGACAAATATCTCGCCCCGAAGCCCTCGGTTCCAGAGCTTGTACAGGTACGACGCGACGATGAGGGCGGCGATCCAGTACGCGAGGAGATAGAGCCATGCCACCTCCGAGGTGCCCGCGTAGTAGAAGACCACGACCGCCACAGCGACGGCGCCGTAGAACCTTGCCCTGGGCATTCTGTGTGCGGCTAGTGGCCCACTAATGCTGCCTCAGGGGTGGCAGGGGCACCCCGCGACTACCTCGCCGAGCACGTCGGCGGCTTTCGCGCGCCCGCGCATGCCCAGGCGGTGCGCAAGGACCGGAATGGCGAGGTGCTTGATGTCATCCGGGAGCACGAAGTCACGGCCGTTGAAAAGCGCCCAGGCCTGGGCAGCGCGCTGCAGGTAGAGGCCCGCCCGCATGCTCGCGGGGAGCAGCACCTCGGGCCGGGCCCGGATCGCAGTGAGCAGAGAAACAATGTAGGTGCGAATCGCGGGCGCCGCGACGACGCGAAGTGCGGACTCCTGGAGCTCGATC
>DASYVT010000167.1 GCA_035936835.1 Candidatus Methylomirabilota bacterium
CGAATCCCGAGCCTGCTGGCGGCGGGAATCGCGCTCGGGCTCGTCGAGACGCTCGGCGTCGCGTGGGCGGGGCCCGGCTGGCGCGAGACCCTGGTGGCGGCGGCGCTGCTCCTCTCGCTGATGGCCCGCGGCGGCAGCCTCGCCCGCGGGATGACAGCCGGCGGCCACCCACGATGAGCGGGAAGCGCTCGGGACTCGTGGCGGCGACGGCGCTGCTCGCGCTCTTGCCGGCCGCCGGCCTTCCTCCCTACTACCTGCATCTGCTTGCGACCGCCTTCGTCCTTGCCACGCTCGCCTCGGCCTGGAGCGTTCTTGCCTGGGGCGGGCAGATCTCCTTCGGCCAAGCGGCCTTCTTCGGGGTGGGCGCCTATGCCGCGGCCCTCGCCGCGATCCACGGCGTCGCATCGTGGGCCGGGCTCGCGCTCGGCGCCGCTGCCGGCGCGGCAGCGGGTGCTCTCGTGAGCGTGGCGGCCCTCCGGCTCCACGGCGCGCCGCTGGCGCTGGCCACGCTCGCCTGCGCTGAGATCGGCCGGGGCATCGCGCTCAACTGGGAGCGGCTGACCGGGGGCGGCGCGGGGATCGTCGGTATCCCCGCCCTGCCGGGCCTCGCGTCGTCACCGCGCGCCGCCGCCTACTACCTGGCGCTCCTCCTGCTGACCATCACGCTCTCCGTCTTCACATGGATGACCGGATCGCGGCTGGGGCTGGCGCTCGCCGCCGTGCGCGAAGATTCGGAGCGGGCGAGCCTGCTCGGCGTCAACCCCTGGACCTGGAAGCTCGCCGCCTTCGCGCTCTCAGGCGGGCTCACCGGGGCGGCCGGCGGGCTCTACGCCCACATGGTGCGCGTCGTGGAGCCCGATCTCGTGTTCAGCTCCTGGTACTCCCTGGCCCCGCTCATCATGGCGACGCTCGGCGGGCCGCGCACCGCGCTGGGCCCCGCCGCGGCGGCCGTCGGCCTCTACCTCGCGAGCGAGCTCGTGCTCCAGCCGTTGCTCCCCGCGCTCCACCAAGTCGGGTACGCGCTCGCGCTCATCGCCGCCGTCCTCTTCCTGCCGGGGGGACTGGGCGGGCTCGTCGAGAGGCGCCGCCGTGCCGCTCCTTGAAGGCCGGGGCCTCTGCGTGGACTATGGCCGCGTCCGCGCTCTCGACGGGGTCGACATAGCAGTCGAAGAGGGGCAGGTCATCGGCCTGCTCGGCCCGAACGGCTCGGGCAAGACCACGCTCCTCAATGTCCTGGGCGGACTGCTCCGCCCGACGGCGGGCGCGATCCGCTTCGACGGCGCCCTCGTCACCGGCAGACCTCCCTGGGCCTTCGGCAGGCTCGGCATCGGGCGCACCTTCCAGATCCCACGCCCCTTCGCGGGGCTGACCGTCCTGGACAGCGTTCTCGTCGGTGTGACTCTCAGCAAAAGGCGGAGGCTCATTCGCGCCGCGGATCGCCGCCGCGAGGGCGAGCGGCTCCTGGCCATCGTCGGGCTCGACCTCAAGGCGGGCGCGCTCTCGAGCGAGCTCTCGCTCGGGCAGATGAAGCGCCTCGAGCTGGCCGTGGCGCTGTCCACCCGCCCGCGCCTCCTCCTGCTGGACGAGCTCGCGTCGGGGCTGTCGCCGCAGGGCCGCGGCGAGGTGCTGCGCTTCTACGCGCGGCTGAGGGAGCGCGGGATTACCATCGTCGCCGTCGAGCATTCCATCGGCACGCTCGCGAGCATTTCCGACCGCCTGATTTTGCTAAATGGCGGCGTGACCGCGGCCGAGGGCCCGGCCTCTGACATGCTCGCCTCGCCGCGCGTCGCCCAAGCGTATCTCGGCGGCGCCGATGAGTGAGCCGCGGCCGCTGATCAAAGCACGCGAGCTCCACGCCGGCTACGGCCTAGCGCAGGTGCTCCGCGGCGCCTCGGTGGACGCAGCCGGGGGCGAGATCGTCGTGCTTCTCGGGCCCAACGGCGCCGGCAAGTCGACGCTCCTGCGGGTGGTCGCCGGGCTTCTTCGTCCCACGCGCGGCAGCGTCCTCCTCGACGGCCTACCCCTCGGGCATTCGCCTCCGTGGGAGATCGCCGCGCGCGGGCTCGTCATGGTCCCCGAGGGCGGGCGCGCGTTCGAGCCGCTCTCGGTGCGCGAGAACCTGGAGCTGGGCGCCTTCCTCCCCCGCGCGCACGCGCGGGCGGACAAGACGATCCGGGAGGTCTTCGCGCTCTTTCCCATTTTGGAGACACGGCAGCGCGGGCGCGCCGAAAACCTCTCTGGCGGAGAGCGCCAGATGCTGGCGCTCGGGCGCGGACTCATGGCGTGCCCGCGGGTGCTCTGTCTCGACGACCCCTTCCTCGGCCTTGGGCGCGAAGTCGCGGACAAGGTCGGCGACGCCATCCGCGCCGTCGCGGCGCGCGGAGTCGCGGTGCTCCTGGCCGGCCAGCACGTGCGCCGGCTGCTCCGCCTCGCCCACCGCGGCTACCTGCTCGACGAAGGGCGCGTGGCGCTCGAAGGCAGCGGGCCCGCGCTCCGCGACGATCCCCGCCTCGCGCGCGCGCTGCTCGACGTGGGGCGCGACCTCAGCTGAGCACCCGAGTGGGGCTGAGCACCCGCGTGGGGCTGAGCACCCGCGTGGGCCTGAGCGCGCGCGTGGTATGCTCCGGCGGGTGAAAGCGAAATGGCTGCTCGTCATCCTGGCGCCTACCATGCTGCTGCTGGCCGGAAGCGTCCTCGCCCTCCTCTTCCTGCCGCATCCGGTCCCGAAGACCGCCACGGCCTTGCAGCGCGCGTATCTCACCCGCTGCGCCACCTGCCACGGCGCCAACGGCCGGGGCTCGTGGCGCGCGACCCTCTTCTTCATCCGGCCCCGTGACCTGACGGACCGCGACGCCATGTCCCGGCTTTCCGACGATTACCTCTTCGGCCTGATCAAGAACGGCGGGGCGACGATCGGCAAGCCCGGCATGCCCGCCTTCGGCTATCATCTGACCGACCCTGAGATCCGCGCGCTGGTCACGCATGTGCGGATGCTCTCGGCTCCCAAATAGCGCTCGTCACCGTATCCAGCCCGGAGGATTCCCCGATGACCACGGACCTGCTCGAGACGATCAAGGACGGCGTCGCGGTACTGACCATGAACCGGCCCGACCGGCTGAATGCGATGTCGCGCCCGATGCTGGACGCGATGCTGGAGGCCCTCCATCGGCTGGCGGATGACCCGGCGGTGGGCGCGGTCGTGCTCACGGGCGCGGGCCGCGGCTTTTGCGCGGGCGGCGACGTCAAGGCCATGGCCGAGGGCAACGAGCTCGGCGGC
>DASYVT010000168.1 GCA_035936835.1 Candidatus Methylomirabilota bacterium
CTGGTGACCCGCGCCAGGGCATCGTGCACATCATCGGCCCCGAGCAGGGGCTGACCCAGCCGGGCATCCTCCTCGTCTGCGGCGACTCTCACACGGCGACCCACGGGGCCTTCGGGGCGCTCGCGTTCGGCATCGGCTCGACCGAGGTCGAGCACGTGCTCGCGACCCAGTGCTTGTGGCAGAAGAAGCCCAAGGTCATGCGGATCACGGTGACGGGCGCGCGTCCCGTGGGCATCACGGCCAAGGACGTGATCCTCGCCATCATCGCCAAGATCGGCGCCGCCGGCGGGGTCGGGCACGTGATCGAGTACGCCGGGCCGGCCATCGCCGCCATGTCCATGGAGGAGCGGATGACCGTCTGCAACATGTCCATCGAGGCGGGCGCGCGGGCCGGCATGATCGCGCCCGATTCGACGACGTTCGCCTACATCGAGGGCAGGCCGTATGCGCCGAAGGGCGAGCATTGGACGCAGGCGCTCGCGTACTGGAAGACCCTGCCGTCGGATCCCGACGCCGTGTTCGACAGGGAGGTCGAGCTGGCCGCCGGCGGCATCGCGCCCACCGTCACCTGGGGCACGAGCCCGCAGGACGCGCTGCCCATCACGGGGAGCGTGCCCGATCCCGCGCGCGAGGGCGATCCCGCCCGGCGCCAGGCCATGGGGCGCGCGCTCGACTACATGGGTCTCCGGCCCGGCATGCCGCTGACCGAGATCGCCGTGGACCGCGTCTTCATCGGCTCCTGCACGAATAGCCGCATCGAGGACCTGCGCGCCGCGGCGGCGGTCGCCAAGGGGCGCCGCGCCGTGGTGACGGCCTGGGTAGTCCCGGGCTCCGGGCTCATCAAACGTGCCGCCGAGGCCGAGGGTCTCCACCTGATCTTCACGGCCGCCGGCTTCGAGTGGCGCGAGCCTGGCTGCTCGATGTGTATCGGGATGAACGGCGACACGGCGCGCGAGGGCGAGCGCGTTGCCTCGACCTCCAACCGCAACTTCGAGGGGCGCCAGGGTAAGGGCGCCCGCACCCATCTCATGAGCCCGGCCATGGCGGTGGCCGCCGCCGTCACTGGGCGGCTCACCGACGTCCGCACCTTGCATCCCTCTCCCGGCCGATGAACCCATTCACGACCCTCACGGCGGCCGCGGTCCCGATGGACCTGCCGAACATCGACACCGACCGCGTCATCCCGGCGCGCTTCCTGCGCAAGCCGCGGGAGGCCGGCTACCAGCAGTTCTTCTTCCACGACTTGCGCTTCAACGCCGACGGCTCCGAGAACGGGGACTTCATCCTCAACCAGGCGCCCTACCGGCAGGCGAAGATCCTCGTCACCGCCGAGAACTTCGGCTGCGGCTCCTCGCGGGAGGGCGCCGTCTGGGCGCTGATGGACCACGGCATCCGCTGCGTGGTCGGACCCTCCTTCGGTGACATCTTCTTCGAGAACTGCTTCAAGAACGGCGTGCTGGCCCTGGTCCTGCCGGCCGCCGACGCCGCGTCAATCAGGCGGCAGCTCCAGGAGCGCCCGGGTGCCGCGATCAGCGTGGATCTCGAGCGGCAGACGCTCACGGCGCCCGACGGCACTCTTCACCGCTTCGAGGTGGACCCGTTCCGCAAGCAGGCCCTGCTCCGGGGGCAGGACGAGATCGCGCTGACCATGGAGTACGCTGCCGCCATCCTGGCCCACGAATCTCGGCGCGCGGTCGAGATGCCGTGGCTGACCTAGGGCGCCACCCCAGATACTGAGTCCATCAAGGCCCGCCTCCTCAGTATCTTGTGCTTGCTAATACTAAACATATGACGTGTAATACTTGGACTCCTTTAAATAGGGTGCTGCTATGGCTACCTCGACCGAGTCCTTGCCCCCGCCAGGGTGGGATCGTGAGGGGCTAGATGGCTTGCTGAATGCCTTCCCCGAGGGCCGGCTCAGCGAGATCGTCGGACCCCGATCCTCCGGAGGCGGCAGCCTGCTGCTGGCGCTCCTGGCTCGTGCCGCATCGCGCGGTGGGCTGGTCGCTCTCGTGGACGGCGCCGATGCTTTCGACCCTGAGACGGCCGCGCGCGCGGGGCTCGACCTCCGCGCGCTGCTCTGGGTGCGCTGCGGCGGCCGCCTGCAGCCTGCGTGGAGCGCGGCCGATCTCCTGGCGCGCTGCCCGGGTTTCGCCGCTGTCGCGCTCGATTTGGGCACGGCGCCCGTCGCCGCGCCGCCGTCCTTCGGCGTGCGCCTCCAGCGCGCGGCGGCGGGGAACGCGGCCGTGGTCGTCGTCCGCGCCCCGCGGCACGTGACGGGCAGCGCCGCCGCGCTCGTGGTCTCGGTGCGCCGCGTGCGCACGCGCTGGATCGGCGCGCCCCGGCGCATCCGTCTTGGCGGGCTCGTCTCCGAAGCCCGCGTGCTTCGTTCCCGCGTCGATCCGCGCCTGGCCGCGCCCGGGCGCGCCTGGCTCATCGAGTGGCGGGCGTGACGCGCATCGCCTGCCTCTTCGTTCCCGGCGCCGACCCGCGGGTGCAGCCGGCCCTGCTCGAGATCGCGCTCCGCCACTCGCCCTCGGTGGAGGACGGCGGCCCGGGCATCGTCTACCTCGACCTCGGCGGGCTCGAGAGGCTGTGGGGCGGTGAAGAGGAGATCGCGCGCCGGCTCCACAGCGCCGCCCGCGAGCGCGGTGCGGCGGCGCGGGTTGGCGTCGCGGGCAGCCGCGCCGGCGCCCGCTTCGCGACCCGCGCCGGCGGCGACGTCACCATCGTTCCGCTTGG
Organism: Candidatus Methylomirabilota bacterium; assembly: GCA_035936835.1. NCBI lineage: Bacteria > Methylomirabilota (SeqCode) > Candidatus Methylomirabilota bacterium. The sequence goes on from DASYVT010000168.1 coordinate 2,743, forward strand.
TCTTGACGCCCGCTGGCTTGGCCCCGCGCCGCTGGGCCTTCTCGACTTAGGCCCCGAGATGGCGGCGCGCCTCGGTCGCTGGGGCATCCGCACTCTCGGCGAATTGGCCGACCTGCCTTCGCGCGGGCTCGCGGAGCGGCTCGGCGGCGAGGGGCCGCGGCTTCAGCGGCTGGCGCGCGGCGAAGATGCGACGCCGCTCCGCCTCTGGACGCCGCCGCCGGTCTTCGAAGAATCGGCGGATTGCCCTTGGGGTGTCGAGGCTCTCGAGCCGCTCGGCGATCTCGTCGCGGGCCTGGCCGAGATGCTCTGCGCGCGGCTGCGGCGCTACGAGCTCTCGGCCGACGCCTTCGAGTGGACCTGCCGGCTGGCCGACCGGACGGTGCATGAGGGCGCCTGCGCGCCGGCGGCGCCGCTCGCCGATCCCGCCGCCGCCGCCGCGCTCCTGCGCGCCTCGCTCGCGGCGCGGTCCCCGGGCGCCGCCGTGGAGGCGATCACGCTCCGCGCGCGTCCCGTGCGCGTGGGGAATATCCAGCCGCGTCTCGACGAGCCGCCGCGCCCGAGCCCGCGCCTGCTCACGGCCACGCTGGCGCGTCTCTCCGCTCTCGTGGAAGCGCCCGGCATCGGCTCGCCGGTGTTGGTGGACAGCCACCGGCCCGACGCGATGCGGATGACGCCATTTCTTCTCCCCTCACCCCAGCCCTCTCCCCAGAGGGGAGAGGGCCGCAGTTCGAGCCGAAGGGCGAAGCCGTGAGGCGAGGGCTGAATAGTCAGGGGGCTTTTCTGGCTGTGCGGAGAATGAGACCGCCGCGATCTGTGGAGGTGACGCTTCACGCGGGAGCGCCCGCCCACCTGCGCGCCGCCGGGCTCGCGGGACGGATCATCGCGGGCGCGGGGCCGTGGCGCGTGTCGGGCGAGTGGTGGACGGAAGCGCCCTTCGTCCAGGACGAGTGGGACGTCGAGCTCGACGACGGCACGCTCTGCCGGCTCGCGCGCGACGGCCGCGGCTGGCGCCTCGAAGCCGTCTATGACTGACCCCTCTCCCCAAAGGGAAGAGTGGTGAGGGGACCCTACTTATGAGAGGCGGCGGAGCTTAGGCATGCGTGGGCGAGATCTCCATCGTTACGACAACGGTGGGGTTGGGGGCAAGCCCCAAGGCGGACAGGTCCTCATCAGCCAGATGGAGAGCGACGGCTTCCTGAAGGTTTCGAGTGACCTCGTCCAGCGTGAGGCCCTGAGTAACTACCGGGATCTCGAGGCATTCCGCCACGTATCCCGACTGTTCTCCTGGACGAATCGCGGCCTTGATCGTGTGTTGGGGCATCTCTCCCCTCCCTTTTGCAGGCCAGTATAGCGCGACTCCCAGTCATGTTCGTCGAGCTGCACGCCAAGAGCGCATTCAGCTTCCTTGAAGCGGCCGTCCTGCCCGAGGCGCTGGCCGAGCGGGCCGCCGCCCTCGGCCAGTCCGCCCTCGCCCTCGTGGACCAGGACGGCGTCTACGGGGCGCCGCGCTTCTACGGCGCCTGCACGCGCCTCGGGATCACGCCGCTCGTCGGCGCCGAGGTCGGCATGCAGGGCGGCGGCAGGTTGCCGCTCCTCGTGGAGGACCGCGAGGGCTACAAAAATCTCTGCCGCCTGCTGACGCGGATCAAGATGCGCGCGCCCAAGGGTGAGGGCCTGGCCGGCTGGGACGATCTCGAAGAGCACGCCGGCGGGCTCGTCTGTCTCACGGGGGGCGTTGAAGGTCCCGTGGCCCGGCGGCTCACCCGTGACGGCCATGAGGCCGCGCGAGCGACGCTCGACAGGCTCGCCGGCCTCTTCGGCCGCTTCGGCGTCTACGCCGAGCTCCAGCGCGCGCTCGAACGCGAGCAGGAGACGCACAACGAGTGGCTGAGCGCGGAAGCGGGGCGGCTGGGGCTGCTGCTCCTCGCCAGCAACGCCCCGCTCATGGCTCAACGCGAGGATCGGCCGCTGCTGGACACGCTGACCTGCATCCGCCACGGCATGACGCTGCCGCAGGCCGGCAGGCTGCTCGCGCGCAACAGCGAGCGCTTTCTCAAGCCCGCGCGCGAGATGGAGCGGCTCTTCGCCGACTGCCCGGCGGCCGTGGCCAATAGCGGCGAGCTGGCATTGCGGCTCGGCTTCACGCTCAAGCACCTGGGCTACCGCTTCCCCGACTACCCGCTGCCGCCGGGCCAGACGCCGGTCGGCTTCCTCCGCGCCCTCTGCGAGAAAGGCGCGGCGGCTCGCTACGGCACGGGACCGCTCCGCGGCCGCGCGCGCAGACAGATCGAGCGCGAGATCGACCTCATCGGCCGCCTCGACCTGGCGGGCTACTTCCTGATCGTCTGGGACCTGGTCGAATACTGCCGCCGCCACGACATCCTGGTGCAGGGGCGGGGCTCGGCCGCCAACAGCGCCGTGTGCTATGCGCTCGGGATCACGGCCGTCGATCCGGTGGGGATGGATCTCCTCTTCGAGCGCTTCCTCTCCGAGGAGCGCGGCGAGTGGCCCGACATCGACCTCGACCTGCCGAGCGGAGACCGGCGCGAGCGGGTCATCCAGTACGTCTACGAGCGCTACGGGCGCCTGGGTGCGGCCATGACGGCCAATGTCATCACCTACCGGGGCAGGAGCGCGGCGCGGGACGTAGGCAAGGCCTTGGCGCTCCCCGCCGCCCTCTGCGACCGGCTGTCGGGGCTCGTCAGCGATTGGGAGTACAAGGATCCGGGCGACACGCTCCTGGTCCACCTCCGCGAGGCCGGCTGCGATCCCGGGGAGCCGGTCATGCGCCACTTCGCCCATCTCTGGACAGCCATCCAGGACCTGCCGCGCCATCTCGGCCAGCACTCGGGCGGCATGGTCATCTGCGCGGGACGGCTCGACGGCGTGGTCCCGCTCGAGCCGGCCGCCATGCCCGGGCGCTCCGTCGTCCAGTGGGACAAGGACGACTGCGCGGTCATGGGCATGATCAAGGTGGATCTCCTGGGGCTCGGGATGATGGCGCTCCTCGAGGACGCGTTCGGGATGATCCGCCGCCGCGGCGGCCGCGTGGACCTGGCTCACCTGCCGCCCGACGACCCCACGGTCTACGCCATGCTCAAGAAGGCCGACACCATCGGCGTCTTCCAGGTGGAGAGCCGCGCCCAGATGGCGACCCTGCCGCGTCTCAAGCCCGAGTGCTTCTATGATTTGGTCGTGCAGGTGGCCATCATCCGTCCCGGGCCCATCGTGGGCGACATGGTGCACCCGTATCTCAGGCGCCGCGCGGGGCGCGAGCCCGTGACGGTGCCGCACCCGTCGCTCGAGCCCATCCTGGCGCGCACGCTCGGCGTGCCGCTCTTCCAGGAGCAGCTCCTGCGCATGGCCATGGCGACGGCGGGCTTCACCGGCGGCGAGGCGGAGGAATTGCGGCGCGCCTTCGGCTTCAAGCGCCGCAAGCAGGCCATGGACGAGGTGGAGCGGAAGCTCCGCGCCGGCATGGCGGGGCAGGGGATCACGGGTGAGGCGGCGGAGGCCATCGTGCGCGCGATCACCGCCTTCGCCCTGTATGGATTTCCCGAAAGCCATGCGGCCAGCTTCGCGCTCCTGGCCTATGCCAGCGCGTATCTCAAGGCGCATCACCCGGCGGCCTTCTACGCGGCGCTGCTCAACAACCAGCCCATGGGCTTCTACCACCCCGCCACCATCGTGGGAGATGCCGCGCGCCACGGGCAGGTGATCCGGCCGCTGGACATCAACCACTCGGACTGGCTCTGCGCCATCGAGGCCGACGGGACCGTGCGGCTCGGGCTCCGCTATGTCCGCGGGTTGCGCGAGGAGGCGGGGCGGCTCATGGAGCGCGAGCGGCCGTTTTCCTCCGCCGACGATCTCGTCAGGCGCGCCGGGCTTCACAGGGACGAGGTGGCCAGGCTGGCCGAGATCGGCGCGCTCGCGAGCCTCGGCCTCGAGCGCCGCGCGGCGTTCTGGGAGATCGAGCGGGCGGCGCGGCCATCGGGCCCGCTCTACGTTGATCTTCGCGCGCGGGCCGGGTCATCGCCGCTTCCGCCCCCGCTCCCACCCATGACGCCGTCCGAGGCGCTGGTGGCCGACTACGAGGGCACGGGGCTCACCCTGGGCCCGCACCCCATGGTCTTTCACCGGGCCCGGCTCGCGCGCCTGGGCGTGGCCCGCGCCGCCGATCTTCGGGGGATGCGGCACGGCGCGCTGGTCCGTGTCGCGGGAGCCGTGGTGGTGCGCCAGCGGCCCGGCACCGCCAAGGGCTTCGTCTTCCTGAACCTCGAGGACGAGAGCGGGCTCGTCAACGTGGTGGTGCCCCCGCCGCTCTTCCAGCGCTGCCGGCTCACGCTGGTGGGCGAGCCCTTTCTCTGGGTCGAGGGGGTGCTCGAGCACCGCGAGGGGGTCATCTCGGTCCGCGCCGGACAGCTCCATCCGCTCCACCACCGGCTGCGGCAGGTCCCGTCCCACGACTTCCACTAGCCCCGTGCGTTGCCCAAGCCGAGATACCCGATGCGCTTCACACGGGCTTGCTGTTGCGCGTGTGCGAGAAGGGCGACCGCGACAGTACAGGCGACAAGGGCGATCATGGCTTTTCGGCGAGCGGTCATGGCATCATGTAAACTAATGTCATGAAAACCATGGAATCTTCTGCCATTCCTGTGAGCCGGGATACCGCTGCGCGCTTCGGCGCCCTTAGCCAGGAGCAGAAGCGCATCGTCCGTATGCGGGTTGCGGTCGAAGTCGGCCGCTTGTCGAAAAAACGGTCACGCGCGGAATCAGCGGCCGAGTTTCGCGCAGCGGCGGCCGCCATCGGCAACCGGGCGCGCCGCAAGGGTCTGTCATTGACCAAGATCAAACGCCTGGTTGATGCGAGCTGGTAAGCGCGTCGTCGTCGACACCAACACAATCGTCAGCGGCATCCTTCTGCCGCGATCCACCCCCCGGAAAACTCCTCGATGTTCTCGCCGAACGCAGCACTGTCATTTTTTCGCCTGCGACCCGCGACGAATTCTTCGACGTCATCGCCCGCGAAAAATTCGACCGACACGTTCCTGCCGATGGGCGCGAACGATCCGCCATCATTCTGGTGCGTGACGGCGAAATGGTGACGCCGCGGCGCACTTTCCTCGTTTGCCGCGATCCCAACGACAACAAATTTCTTGATGCGGCCTATGCAGGCAATGCCGATTGCATCGTATCCGGGGACGCGGACCTCATTTCTCTTGCTACTTTCGAGGGGGCGCCGATTCTCACCGCTGCGCGGTATCTTGCTGCAGTTCACCGCTGACTCACGGTTCGCTGTGCCAAGGCAGACCTCGGCAGGGCCCGGGGAATACTTCGGGGGCGAGGCGGTCCATGACTGGCAATGGCGGGTATGTTATCTGCGCTCGAGATCGAGAAGTGGTCGCCGAGTTGCGCGGAATGGGGATTTAGCGAGACCCCCGAGTTTATCGCGCTTCACAGGAGCAGGCCGTCGCATCGACCGGGCCCACGTGACCGCAGGATAGTTCCCTTCGGGATTGGCCGACGCGCTGTCGAGGAGGCGGCTTCGACACGGCACCGGGCCCCGCCTTCGGAGTGCCTGTAAGGGCCTCTGTCTTAGACCTTGTGAGGCTGCCCCTGGTATGCTCGGAGCCGCCACTGTCGAAGGCCCTCGATGATCTCACGCCACGCCGGCCGCAAGTTCTTCCCTGAAAGACCCCGAAGGTCGAATGCGCCCCGCCGTTGGTTGTGGACCAAGCCGTTTCGCAATCCACTGTGAAGATTTAGATAGATCGGACGACAAATTGACGCCACGCGGGGCGGGTGATAAGAGTAGAAAGGACGGCGAGCCAAGTCAGGACCTGGAACCATCAGCATCCGCGTGATGCGATAATGCATCTCAAAGCTGCGAAAGCCGAGAAGACAGGGTGCCCATCTACGAGTACGAGTGTCGGGGTTGCAACCGCCGCGTGAGCCTGCTCGTCCGTTCGCTTGCGTCTCCGGAAGCGCCGCGATGTCCGCGCTGCGGCAGCGTCGAACTCTCCCGCCTCATGTCCCGCTTCGCCACGCCCAAATCCGAAGACGCTCGGCTCGAAGCCGCCGCCGACCCCTCGCAGTTCGGCGATCTCGACGAAAACGACCCGCAGGCCGTCGCGCGCTTCGTCAAGCGCATGGGCGAAGCGACTGGCGAGGACCTGGGGGATGATCTCGGAGAGGCCATGGAGGCCGCCGCCGGCGAGGAGGGTGGCTCGGACGGATCCGCGGAAGACGGCGGCGAGGCGAGCCTGGGCGAGGACGGAGGCGGCGATGAAGGTTGAAGCGCTGCCGGGCTTTGAGAGCCTGGACGAAAGTCGCTGGAACGGGCTCCTCGCCCAGGCACGCCAGCCCTCGGTGTTTCTCTCCTGGCAATGGCAGACCGCCTGGGCGCGTGCTTTCCTCGATTCACGGCCGCTGCACCTGCTCCGGGTCAGCGACGATGCCGGAATGCTTGCGGGCCTGCTGCCGCTCTACGACGAAGCCGTCGGGCTCCGGCGCTTCGTCGGCGGGGTAGACGTCTCGGACTACCTCGACCTGATCGTCCCCGCCGGCCGCGAGGAGGAGGTCTGGCAGGCACTCCTCCAGCACCGCGCGGGCGAGTCCACCGAATGGGACCTCCGGGCGATCCGTGCCGCGTCGCCCACCCTCGACATCCTGCCGCGGCTCTGCGCCGCAGCCGGGATCCGGGCGCAGGTCGAGCGGGAGGACCGCTGTCCCGTGCTCGAGCTGCCCGCGTCGTGGGACGCGTATCTCGCGGGTCTCGGGGGCAAGGACCGCCACGAGCTGCGGCGCAAGATCCGAAAGCTCGAACGCGAGCTGCCGGGCACGTCCGTGCGCGCTCACTCTTCGCCCGAGGGATGGGACGGCGCGCTGGCCGCGTTCCTGAGGCTCCACCGCCTCTCCAAGGTCGGCAAGGCGCGCTTCATGGACGAGCGCATGGAGGCCTTCTTCCGCGACGCGACCCGCGCGCTGGCGGCCGCGGGCTGGGCGCGGCTGTGGTTCCTCGAATGGGGCGGAGCGGCCGTGGCGAGCTTCCTCTGTCTCGAGAGCTTGGGTTCGGCTGGGGGCTCGGTCGGGCTATATAACTCGGGCTTCGACCCGCTCCACGCCAAGCTTGCTCCGGGCATCGTGCTCCTCACCCACGTGATCCGCGACGCGATCGACCGCGGCGTCGCCGTCTTCGACTTCCTGCGTGGGGAGGAGCCCTACAAGTACGCCTTCGGGCCCACGGCTCGGGACCTCTTCCGCGTGCGGGTGGCGCCGTGAGCCTCCGCGTCGCCGTGCTCAGCGTCCACACCTGCCCATTGGCCGCGCTCGGCGGCAAGGAAACGGGCGGCATGAACGTCTACGTGCGCGAGACGGCGCGCGAGCTCGGGCGCATGGGCGTCGCCGTGGACGTCTTCACGCGCTCGCAGAACGCCTCGATCCCCCGCGTCGCCGAGCTGGGGGAGGGCGCGCGGGTCATCCATCTGCCCGCGGGCCCTCAGGCGCCGATCGCGCGCGAGGCGCTCCACCGCCACCTGCCGGAGTTCGTCGAGGGCGTCGAAGCGCATCGCTGGGCGGAGGGGATCGACTACGACGTCATCCACGCGCACTACTGGCTCTCGGGCGTGGTGGGCCTCGAGCTGCGCGAGCGCTGGGGCGTGCCGCTCGTCCAGATGTTCCACACGCTCGGCCGCCTCAAGAACTCGGTGGCGCAGGGGCCCGACGAGCTCGAGCCCGAGCTGCGGATCGCCGAGGAGTCGCGTGTCGTCGCGGCCGCCGACCGCATCGTGGCGGCCAACGGGGTCGAGCGCGCGCACCTGGTCTGGCACTACGGCGCCGCGGCCGAGCGCATCGCCGTCATCCCCTGCGGCGTGGACACCGAGCTCTTCCAGCCGATGTCCCAGGCCACGGCCAAGGACCTCCTCGAGCTGCCGCCCGACCCGATGCTGCTCTACGTGGGGCGGCTCCAGCCGATCAAGGGGCTCGAAACCCTGCTGGACGCCATGGCGCGGCTTGGAGGCGCGGCGCGACTCTACATCGTCGGAGGCGATTCGGACGAGCCCGATCCTGGCGACATTGCCTCGGGCCATGCGCGGGAGCTGCGGTCCCGCGTGGCGGCCCTCGGGCTCGGCGAGCGGGTGCGCTTCATCGGCCCGCAGCCCCAGCGGAGGCTCCGCCTCTTCTATGCCGCGGCCGACGCCACGGTCATGCCGTCCTACTACGAGTCGTTCGGTATGGTGGCGCTCGAGGCTATGGCCTGCGGCAGCCCCGTGGTCGCCTCGCGCGTCGGCGGACTTACCACGACGGTCAAGGAGGGCGTGACGGGCTATCTCGTGCCTGAAGGGGATCCGGCCGCCCTCGCCGATCGGCTGGAGCGGCTCCTCCACGACCCCGAGACCCGGGCGCGCCTCGGCGTCAATGCGTCGCGCTGGGCGGCCGACCACCGCTGGCCGTGCGTGGCGGAGGCCGTGTGTCGCCTGTACTCCGAGCTCCGGCCGGCGGCGGCTTCCCACCTCGGCCGCGGCCGCTGCCAGACGTAGCGGATACGGTATGGCGCGGGGCGGCGGGCCGATTACCGTCAACGGGCGGACCTACGGGTGGCCGGCCCGGCCGCTCGTGGTCGTCTGCGTCGACGGCTGCGAGCCCGACTACCTGGCGCAGGCCTTCCTGGCCGGGGCCATGCCCTTCCTCGCCTCCGCCGCGGCGCGCGGCGCAAGCCTGCTGGGCGCCGCAGTCATCCCGAGCTTCACCAATCCGAACAACCTCTCGATCGTCACAGGCGTGCCGCCCGCAGTGCACGGCATCTGCGGCAACTACTTCTGGGACCGCGAGGCCGGCGCCGAAGTGATGATGAACGACCCGAAGTACCTGCGTTGCGGGACGATTCTGGCGGCCTTCGCCGATGCCGGCGCCTCGGTGGCTGTCGTCACGGCAAAGGACAAGCTCCGGCGGCTCCTCGGGCACGGGATGCGGGGGACCTGTTTCTCGTCGGAGCAGGCGGACCGGACCACGAGGGCCGAGCACGGTATCGACGACGCGCTCGGGTTCGTCGGGCTGCCGCTCCCGTCGGTGTACAGTGCCGCCCTCAGCGAGTTCGTCTTCGCGGCGGGCGTCAAGCTCATGGAGTCGGCGCGGCCCGATATCCTGTACCTCTCGACGACGGACTACGTCCAGCACAAGCACGCCCCCGGGACGGCGCAGGCCCACGCCTTTTACCGCATGATGGACGGCTACCTCGCCAGCCTCGACGCCATGGGCGCGGCGATCGCGCTCACGGCCGACCACGGCATGAACGCCAAGACGGACCCGCACGGAGCGCCCCAGGTCATCTACCTCCAGGATGTGCTCGACGGCTGGCTCGGCGCGGGCCGTGCGCGGGTGATCCTGCCCATCACCGACCCGTACGTGGTTCACCACGGGGCGCTCGGCTCCTTCGCCACGATCTATCTTCCTGAAGGCGCCGACGCGCGCGTGGCGGCGGCCAGCGTGGGCGCGCTGCCGGGCATGGAGCTGGTCCTCGAGCGGGAGGAAGGGTGCCGGCGCTTCGAGCTTCCGCCCGACCGCATGGGCGATCTCATCGCCATCTCGGGGCGCCACGTCGTCATCGGCACCAGCGGCGCGAAGCATGATCTCTCGGGACTGGATGCGCCGCTCCGCTCCCACGGCGGGCTCACCGAGCAGACGGTGCCGTTGGTGTTCAGCCGGCCGCTCGCCGCTCTGCCGGAGGCGCGCCGGCTGAGAAACTTCGACATCTTCGACTTAGCACTGAACCACGCTCGTTGATTCCAAGTCACGCGCGTGCGGTCATTGTCGGCGGCGGGATCATCGGCACGAGCGTCGCTTACCACCTGACGAAGCTCGGGTGGAAGGACGTGGTGCTGCTCGAGCAGGGCAGCCTCTCCGGCGGCACGACGTGGCATGCCGCGGGTCTCGTGGGCCAGTTGCGCGCCTCGAGCAACCTGACCCGGCTCATCCGGTACAGCGCCGATCTCTACGAGCGCCTCGAAGCCGAGACGGGCCAGGCGACCGGCTGGAAGCGCTGCGGCAGCCTCTCCGTGGCGCGCACGGGCGAGCGCATGATCCAGCTCGAGCGCAACGCCGCGCTCGCGCGCTCTTACGGTATCGACGCGGAGGTCATCAGCGCCTCGCTCGCGGGTGAGCGCTACCCGCTCATGCGCACCGACGACCTGGTCGGCGCCGTGTGGATTCCCGGCGACGGTAAGGCCAACCCCGCCGACATCACCCAGGCGCTGGCGCGCGGCGCGCGGGCAGGCGGCGTCGGCATCCACGAGGGCGTCACGGTCACCGGCGTCCGGCTCGAGCGCGGCGCCGTCGCGGGGGTCGAGACGTCCCAGGGCCCTATCGCCACGGAGATCCTCGTGAACTGCGCGGGCATGTGGGCGCGGGAGCTCGGCCGTCTGAGCGGCGTCACCGTGCCGCTCCACGCCTGCGAGCACATGTACATGGTCACCAATCCCATCGACGGCGTGACGCCCGACCTGCCCGTGATGCGTGACGCCGACGGCCACATCTACTTCAAAGAAGAAGTGGCCGGGCTTCTCATGGGGGGCTTCGACCCGTGGGCCAAGCCCTGGGGCATGGACGGCATCCCCGAGGGCTTCAGCTTCGGTACGCTGCCCGAGGACTGGAGCAAGTTCGAGCCGCTGATGCAGAACGCCATCCAGCGCGTGCCCGCCCTCGAGTCGGCCCAGGTGCGCCTGCTCATGAACGGCCCCGAGAGCTTCACGCCCGACAACTACTTCATCCTGGGCGAGGCGCCGGAGGTCCGCCGCTACTACGTCGGCGCCGGCTTCTGCTCGGGCGGCATCGCCGCGGCGGGCGGCGCGGGACGCGCGCTCGCCGAGTGGATCGTCGAGGACCGGCCGTCGATAGACCTCTGGCAGGCCGACATCCGCCGCTTCGCGCCCTTCCACGCCAACCCGGAATTCCTGCGGGATCGGGCGAGCGAGATCGTGGGCGTGCACTACTTTGTGGCTTTCCCGAACCGCGAGCTCGAGACCGGGCGCGGCCTGCGCCTCTCGCCGCTCTACGAGCGCCTCCGCGATAAGCGCGCATGCTTCGGCAACAAGATGGGTTGGGAGCGCGCCAACTGGTTCGCCCCCGACGGTGTCACCCCCGAGACGGTCTACTCCTTCGGCAGGCAGAACTGGTTCCCCTACGCCGCGGCCGAGCACCGCGCCTGCCGCGAGGCCGTCGCCGTCTTCGACCAAAGCTCCTTCACCAAATACCGACTCGAAGGCCCCGACGCGGAGGCCGCGCTCCAGCGGCTGTGCGCCAACGACGTCGCCGTGGCGCCGGGACGGGTGGTCTACACGGGGATGCTCAACCCGCGCGGCGGCTTCGAGAGCGACCTGACCGTCACGCGGCTCGGCGCGGACGCGTACCTGATCGTCACGGGCTCGGCGCAGACGACGCGCGACGCCCACTGGATACGCCGGCACATCCCTGCCGGCGCTCGCGCGGCGCTCACTGACGTCACGGGCGCGTACGCGGTGCTGGGCGTGATGGGCCCGCGCTCGCGCGATCTCCTCTCGCGGCTCACGCGGGCGGACCTGTCGAACGCGGCCTTCCCCTTCGCGGCGAGCCGGGAGATCTGGTTGGGGCGCGCGCTCGTGCGCGCCTCGCGCATCACGTACGTCGGCGAGCTCGGCTGGGAGCTCTACGTGCCTGTCGAGTTCGCCGCCGGCGTGTATGATGCGCTGCATGCGGCCGGCGGCGACCTGGGGCTCGCCGACGCCGGCTACTACGCCATCGAGTCGCTCCGCGTCGAGAAGGCCTACCGCGCTTGGGGGCGCGAGCTGACGACCGACGACACACCGCTCGAGGCGGGGCTGGGCTTCGCCGTCCGCTTCGACAAGGCGGCGCCCTTCATAGGCCGGGAGGCCCTGCTCGCACAGCGCAGCAAGCCTCTCGGCAAGCGGCTGGTCAACTTCGTCCTCGACGACCCCGAGGCGCTGCCGCTGGGCGACGAGCCGATTTGGTGCGACAGGAGCATCGTGGGCTCCACCAGCTCGGCCGCCTACGGCCACACGCTCGGCCGCGCCGTCGCCATGGGCTACGTCAGCCGCCCCGGGGGCGTGGACGCGGCGTATCTGTCGCAGGCGCGCTTCGAGATCGAGATCGCCGGCGACCGCTTCACCGCGCGCGGCAGCCTCAAGGCCCCGTACGACCCTGATAGCCTCCGGGTCAAGAGCTAAAGCCAAGGAGACGAGCATGAGCTTCACCTACGAGCGCCGCTACCGCGGCAAGATCCAGGCCGTCCTGCTCGACTGGGCCGGCACCACCATGGACTACGGCTGCATGGCGCCTGCCGTGGTGTTCGTCGAGGTCTTCAAGCGCCAGGGCGTGCCCATCACCATGGACGAGGCGCGCGCGCCCATGGGGGCGCACAAGCGCGTCCACATCAAGAAGATCACGGAGCTTCCGCCCGTGGCGCGGCGCTGGCAGGAGAAGCACGGGCGGAAGCCCACCGAGGCCGACGTGGATGCCATGTTCGCCGAGTTCGTGCCGCTCCAGCTGGGGTGCCTGTCGGAGTACTCGGAGCTGATCCCGGGCACCCTTGAAGCGGTCGCGGCCATGCGCACGCGCGGGATCAAGATCGGCTCGACCACGGGCTATCTCACCGAGATGATGGACATCAACCGGAAGGACGCTGCCAGGCAGGGGTACGAGCCCGACTCGACCGTCTGCGCGAGCGATGTGCCCGCGGGCCGGCCGTACCCGTACATGTGCCTGCAGAACGTGATCAACCTCCAGGTCTGGCCGGTCTCGGCGTGCGTCAAGGTGGACGACACGGTGCCGGGTATCGAAGAAGGGCTCAACTCGGGCATGTGGACCGTGGGGCTCGCCATGAGCGGCAACGAGATCGGCCTGCCTCTCAAGGAAGTGATGGCTCTGGCGCCCGCGGACCGCGAGGCCCGGCGCCAGCGCGCCTACACCCGGATGCACCAGTGCGGGGCCCACTACGTCGTCGACTCCATCGCCGACCTCCTGCCCTGCCTCGACGACATCGAGCGCCGCCTCGCCCGCGGCGAGCGCTCCTAGCTTCGAGCCTCCCGCGGGTGAGCTCGTGAGGAGGCTCGCCGGGGCCTGTGCTAGACTGCCCGGGCCATGGAGCAGGGCGGCGACCTCCTCCTCGACGTCAGGAACCTCCACACCCAGTTCGCGATCTCGGGCGGCGTGGTGCGCGCCGTGGACGGGGTCTCCTGGGATGTGCGGGCTGGGGAGACCGTCGCCCTCGTCGGCGAGTCGGGCTGCGGCAAGTCGGTCAGCGCGCTCAGCGTCATGCGCCTCGTGTCTGCGCCGGCGGGACGCATCGTCGGCGGTCAGATCCTCTTCAAGGGACGCGACCTCCTCCAGCTCTCCGACGAGGACATGCGCGCGGTTCGCGGCCGGGAGATCGCCATGATCTTCCAGGAGCCGATGACGTCGCTGAACCCCGTCCTCACCGTCGGCCGCCAGCTGACCGAGCCGACCGAGATTCATTTCGGGATGACGTCGACCCAGTCACGGGCCCGCGCCGTCGAGCTGCTGGGGATGGTCGGCATCTCCGATCCCGAGCGGCGTCTCAGCCAGTACCCGCACCAGTTCAGCGGCGGGATGCGGCAGCGCATGATGATCGCCATGGCGCTGGCGTGCAACCCGGCGCTGATCCTGGCCGACGAGCCGACGACGGCCCTGGATGTCACCATCCAGGCGCAGATCCTCGAGCTCATGAAGGGGCTCTCCCGCAAGCTGGGCGTGGCCATGGTCATGATCACCCACAACCTGGGCGTGGTCGCCCGCTACGCCGACCGGGTCAACGTCATGTACGCGGGGCGGATCGTGGAGCGGGGGACGGCGCGCGAGATCTACGCCAACCCGCGCCACCCCTATACACTCGGGCTCCTGCGCTCCGTGCCCCGCCTCGACGAACCCCGGAAGGCCAAGCTCCTGCCCATCCAGGGCCAGCCGCCCGATCTCTCGCGGCTGCCGCCGGGCTGCGCCTTCCAGCCGCGGTGCCAATATGCTGTCGAGCGCTGCCTGCGCGAGGCGCCCCCGCTCGAGACCGTCGCGGCGGGTCACGACTCGGCCTGCTGGGTGGCGTCCGAGCTCGGCCAGAAGGTGAGCGCGTGAGCACGGTGGCTTCAGTCGCCAGTGATCGGGCGCGCGATGAGCCCCCTAAAGGCGAAGAGATCCTAATAGTCCGGAATCTCACCAAGTACTTCGAGATCAGCGGCGGCTTCCTCGGGGGCCGGCGCGGTGTGGTCAAGGCGGTGGACGATGTATCTTTCTCAATCCGCCGCGGCGAGACGCTCGGCCTCGTGGGCGAGTCCGGCTGCGGCAAGACCACGACAGGCCGTTGCGTGCTCCAGCTGGAGAAGCCGACCAGCGGCTCCATCCTCTTCGAGGGCAAGGACCTGGCGGCGGCCTCGCCGTCCGAGCTGCGGGCCGTGCGACGGAAGATGCAGGTTATCTTCCAGGATCCGTACAGCTCGCTCAATCCGCGGATGACCGTGGGCCAGATCATCGCCGAGCCCCTCGCCGTCCACAGCATCGTGCCCGAACGCGCGGCACGGGAGGCCAGAGTCAAGGAGCTCCTCGGCCACGCGGGGCTCCTGCCGGCCATGGTCAAGCGCTATCCCCACGAGCTCTCGGGCGGCCAGCGCCAGCGCGTCGGCATCGCGCGGGCCCTCGCCATGGAGCCGACCTTGATCGTCTGCGACGAGCCGGTCTCGGCCCTCGACGTCTCCATCCAGGCCCAGATCATCAACCTGCTCGAGGAGCTGCAGACCGGCTTCGGCCTGACCTATCTTTTCGTCGCCCACGACCTCTCGGTAGTCCGCCACATCTCCGACCGGGTCGCAGTGATGTACCTGGGCAAGATCGTCGAGGTCACTGACCGGCAGTCGCTCTACGAGAACCCCCAGCACCCGTATACCAAGGCGCTGCTCTCGGCCGTGCCCATCCCCGACCCGGCCGTGGAGCTCACGCGCGAGCGGACGATTTTGAAGGGCGAGGTACCGAGCCCGCTCAATCCGCCGGCGGGCTGCGTCTTCCACCCCCGGTGCCCCATCGCCATCGAGGAGTGCAAGCAGGCGGTGCCTGCACTGCGGGAGATTCGGCCCGGGCACCTGGTGGCCTGCATCCGCGTTTAGTCACCGAGCGATGACGCTTCCAGCCTTGACAGGCGGGAGGTGCGACCGCTAATGTACGCTAAGCCGTTGGAACCACTGACGGTCTTTCCCGTCGCACCAGCGCAAGGAGGCGTCGCATGACACTGTCCACTGCCGGGCGCATCACGATGGGACTTCTGCTGGCCGCCGCCCTCGCGGTGCCGACGTCAGCCATGGCCCAGGACAAGCCCCGCTCAGGCGGCGATCTGATCTTCGTCGTTCCCTCGGAACCGCCCTCCTACGATGCCCATCAGGAGGAGACCTTCGGGGTCATCCACCCCATGGCACCGCACTACAGCACGCTCCTCAAGGTCGACCCCTTCGACAAGACGGGGACCAAGCCGGTGGGCGACCTGGCCGAGTCCTGGACCATCTCCAAGGACGGGATGACCTATACCTTCAAGCTCCGGCGCGGGGTCAAGTTCCACGACGGCAGCGAGATGACCTCCAAGGACGTCAAGGCCAGCTACGACAAGATCATCTTTCCCCCGCCCGGCGTGAAGTCGGACCGGAAGACCGCGTACGAGGTGGTCGAGGTGGTCGAGGCCCCGGACGCCTACACGGTACGCTTCCGTCTCAAGCGGCCGGAGTCGTCCCTGCTGCTCAATCTGGCCTCGCCCTGGAACTGGATCTACAAGGCCGACATCCTCGCCAAGGACATGCACTGGTACCAGAAGAACGTCATGGGCACCGGGCCCTTCAAGTTCGTGGAGCACGTGAAGGGCTCGCACTGGGTCGGCAAGAAGAACCCGGACTACTGGGACAAGGGCAAGCCCTACCTGGACAGCTACCGCGCGATCTTCGTCTCCTCGTCGTCGGCCCAGGTGGCGGCCGTCCGCGGTGAGCGCGCCCACATCCAGTTCCGCAGCTTCAGCCCGGGCGAGCGCGACAGCCTCGTGCAGGCGCTGGGCTCCAAGATCACGGTGCAGGAGAGCCCGTGGGACTGCCTGAACTTCGTGACGATGCATCACGAGAAGAAGCCCTTCGACGACAAGCGGGTCCGGCGCGCCCTGTCTCTCGCCCTGGACCGCTACGAGGGCTCGAAGGCGCTGTCGCGGATCACGCTGGTCAAGGATGTAGCGGGCATCCAGGTGCCCGGCACGCCCTACGCAACTCCCCAGGCGGAGCTGGAGAAGCTGGCCGGCTACGGGCACGACATCAACGCCAACCGGGCCGAGGCCAAGCGCCTGCTGCGCGAGGCGGGCGTTCCGGACGGTTTTGCGTTCACTTTCAAGAACCGCGCCATCCCGCACCCGTACGAGCCCCTGGGCATCTGGCTCATCGATCAGTGGCGCCAGATCGGGCTCAACGTCAAGATGGAGATGATCGAGGCCTCGGCCTACCATCCGATGCTCAAGCGCGGCGACTTCGACGTGACCATGGACTTCCAGTGCGGCTTCATCGTCGAGCCGGACCTGGACCTGCCGCGGTTCGTCAGCACGTCGGACACCAACTACGGCAAGCACAAGGACAAGATGATCGACGAGCTCTTCGCCAAGCAGGCGCGAGCCACCGATGCCGAGGAGCGGAAGCGCTACCTCCGCGCCTTCGAGAAGCGCCTCCTCGACGAGGAGGTCCACGTGATCTACACGCTCCAGTGGCACCGCATCATCCCGCACAACTCGAAGGTCAAGGGCTGGACGATCACGCCCAGCCACTATTTGAACAACCAGCTCGACACGGTCTGGCTTGGTGACTAGCGCAGCTACTCCCTATACCCCTCTCCCCCACGGGGAGAGGGTAGCGACTGTCTTAGGTGTCAAGCGTGCTGAGCCATGACGAGGGCCCAGCGGGTGTGATGCTTGAGCATCGCGTTGAGGATCGTGAGCAGCTTGCGCATGCAGGCCGTGAGGGCGACCTTGGGCGCC
>DASYVT010000169.1 GCA_035936835.1 Candidatus Methylomirabilota bacterium
CGACACTACGTCGCCAGGGCGAAGGGCATGGCCGGGGTGTTGAAAGCGGCCTCAGGCGCCCCTGCGCGGGCGATCACAATCACCCCGCCCGATGCTTTGAGCGCCTTGCCGAGCAGCGCCACCGCGCCGCGCGCGACCACCGCCGCGCTCATGCCGTGCTGCAGCTCGACCACCATCAGCCGCGCCAGCCCGAGGCGGATGAAGGCTTCGCCCTTGCCGGTGCCGCACACGGCGCCGAAGAGGTCGTCGGCATAGATCCCAGCGCCGGGAATCGGCGAGTCGCCGATGCGTCCGGGCAGCTTGCCGTTGATGCCCCCGGTGGAAACCGCGACAGCGAAGTGCCCGTCGGAGTCTCGGGCCACCGCGCCCACGGTGTCCGCTCCATGTAGGATCTGCTGCCGCTTGCGGTCGGTGATGAAGATCTCCGGGTCGCACATCTCGACCCCGTGCTCGCGGGCGAAGCGTGATGCTCCGTCGCCCGCCAGCAGGACATGCCGGCCGTCGCGCATGACCTCGTGCGCGAGGTCGATCGGATGGCGAACGTCCTTGAGCCCGGCGACGCCACCGGCCCGGAGCTCCGCGCCCTCCATTACCCCAGCGTCGAGCTCGACCACGCCGTCCGCGTTGAGGCATGCGCCGATCCCTGCGTTGAGGAGCGCCTCGTCCTCCATCAGGCGGACCGCGGCTATTGCCGCGACAAGCGCGCCGCGACCGATCTCAGACCAGCCGGCGTCGCGGGCTCGCTCGACAGCGGCCTGCCGAAGCTCGCGTTCATTTTCGGGAACGGGTCCAGCGCCTCCGTGAACGATCAGCGCCGGACGGGCGCTAGAGAGCCTGGTCGGCAGGCCAGTTGTCGCGGCGCTCGAGCATGCGGCGCTCGGCGATCCGGCGGTCGAATGGAAAGACCCCCCGGCGGCCGGCGGTCGCCCGCACCGGGTCGCGCCTCTCGGCAAACCTTCGCTCCTCCCAGGTCCGGCGGTCGTCCTCGCCTCGCCTTTCGGGCCCCCTCGGCAGCAACATATTGTTCAAAACCCTCACCCCTTCCTCTCGAGTCGACATTGGCTAGTGATGCTACTGCACGCGATGATCAATTTGAGGGGTCCCCGCGAAGTTACGGCGAAGCCTCGGACTTCGCGGGGTTTCCGAGTGCGCCCAACTTCTCATCTAGCCGGCGCTCCGACTGGCGCCGCTCCAGCTCGTCGCCAGGTCCGAGGTCGACGAAACGGGCGTAGCCAGCCAGGCGTGGGTGGACCTCGGCGACGCGGCGGAACATCTCCTGCGCGACCCACCGGTAGTCGGGGTGGCCCTGCGGCGTGGTCCGGAGCTCGCACAGGTGGTAGACCTCGCGCAGGTTCACCCGGAAGTACCAGCGGACGCGAAACGCCAGCGGCACGATGTACTGGGCCAGCGCGGGGCCGACATCGCCCTCCAGCCTGGAGTTGACTGCCGCCGCCGCTTCCACCGCGGCGGCAAAACGGCCGCCCAGCCCGAGGTCGGCAATTCCTGGAGGGAGGTCGTAGCCCAGGCTCGTGCCGAGCACCTGCCGGTCCTGGGTGAGCATCCGGTGGCGGTGCAGGTCGCGGTAGGCGCCGAAGTTGGCGACGATCTCGAAGGTGTACTGGGCGTGCTCGAGGGCGCGCGGCACCCGGTGACGGCGATTGGCACGATCGCCCAGCAACGCTTCGAGGACCTGGGCGTGGTCCGCGGTCTCCAGGTCGAGGCTCGAGTCCGAGTGCGGGA